>CABXBY010000005.1 GCA_902510655.1 uncultured Bacteroidota bacterium
GAGCGTTACATTAGTTAAAGTATTACAAACAGGTGTCAGGCCAACTGAACTATTACTAGTGATTATTACACTAATAGTTTCTGTATTAATAGTATTAGGATTTGGTAGTTCATATTTTGAAGGGTCAGTAATTAAATTTCCACTAGAATCAAAAAACTCGAAGGTTTCTGTAGCTGCATTTATTGAAAGGCTGGGTTGTTGTGCAACTAAATCAAAGACTGTATTGTTGCACTGTTCAAAAGCTGGAGTGCTAGGTATTATAAGTTCAGGTTTTTCATAATATACAATTTCAAAGGGAACACGATCTGCAGTACTAGAATAAGCAGTTGTTCCGTCGAATTTTACTGGAAGCGCATAATACGTTGTATTTGCTGATAAAGTTGGAGTTGTAAATGATAGTCCAGTACCTAAAAGTGTTCCTCCAGTTGGTGAATTGTACCATTGTAATTCAATGTCATTTAAAGGATCTGTAGGAGCTAATGTATTGGTCAGAACATTGAATGTTAATGTATCCGGACCACATATTATTTTAGGTATTATAGGGGATGGGCTTATGATTCTTGGCATTATAATTTCAGTAAAATCTGTAATATTAATTGCTGGATCACCAGTTGATCCTCCAAATTCTACAACATAACCTTGCGGATAATAATTACTTGTAGTGTCAGTATTACCTGTATTGGACAAGTCATTCCATTCTCCAACTGTTCCTGGACCAAGATTGTAAGTTATGTGTCCATAATCTTCATTAGATTGATTATTGGGTTCAATTGGATCATTCCAATTAGCATACTCTCCATTAATTGGCCTACCAGATCCATTGCCTTGCCAAAATGGAATAATTCCCTCAGGGCCAGTAACCCATTCCCATGTACCTTCGACACTAGCATCTGATGCTCCTATCCATCCCGCTCCTAACGCTTGTTTACCACATAGAATAGCTTCTTCTAGAGTTCTTAAAGTTGCTAAATATCCTTGGAGTCCATAATATTTATTTTTCGGGTCTTCTGCATTAGTTTTTGCATCTGACCATGTGACTCCTGGATCAGGAACATATTTGTAATAATGATCTTCGGAAGGTAGATAATTAGCATCCCCAATACTTATGGAAAATGTTTTGTCATCCCCAGGGTTATTGGAACTGCTTTCATAAACTATATCCAAAACCAATGCTTCGATTTCTGAATATAATATTTCAGGGTCTGTTTTATGTTTGAATGTCAATTTCCCCTCAAGAGTACTCCAATCTACATCAATATTTGGAAAATTTGAAGGATTTAATAAACTTATTGTGTCTTCTCCGTTGACATAGCCTTGTGAAATTTGAACGTAAAGCCCGATTTGACCAGTTTCTAAATCACCAGGTGTAATTGAAAAACTAGTAGCTATTGACTGTTGAGATCCTGTAGAATAAAGTTGTTTTCCATAAGCATCTAAATTAGGTGATAGTTGAGAAAACAAATTACTACAAAAAGTAAGTAAAAAAATTACTAAAATTTTTCTAAAAACCATGAAAACAAATATATGAGATTATTTAATGCTTTCTTTCTATTGTTATTGAAATTGTTTTATATAAATTTATATGTTAAGAATACAACAACTTTAAAATGAAAAACAAAAATAACAGGCGTGCTGCTTTAGTTTATCATGCTAAACCCAGTCCTGGAAAAATTGAAGTAAATCCAACTACAAAATACAGTAGTCAAAGAGATTTAGCTTTAGCATACTCGCCTGGTGTTGCTTTTCCGTGTCTTGAAATTGAAAAAGAGCCTTCAAACGTTTATAAATATACTGCTAAAGGAAATTTGGTTGCTGTAATTACAAATGGTACTGCAGTTTTAGGACTAGGAGATATAGGACCGGAGGCTTCAAAACCTGTTATGGAAGGAAAGGCGCTTTTATTTAAAATTTTTGCTGGAATAGATGTTTTTGATATTGAAATTAATGCTAGTGATCCGGAAAAGTTTATTGAAACAGTTAAAAATATTGCGCCAACTTTTGGAGGAATAAATCTTGAAGACATTAAAGCACCTGAAGCTTTTGAAATTGAAAAAAGATTGTCGGAAGAACTTGATATTCCGGTGATGCACGATGACCAGCACGGAACAGCAATTATTTCTGCTGCAGCATTAATAAATGCTTTAGAACTTGCGGAAAAGAAAATTGAAAAAGTAAAAATAGTGGTTTGTGGCGCAGGAGCTGCAGCTATTTCTTGTACTAGAATGTATAAGGCTTTGGGGCTTAAAAGCGAAAATATTGTAATGACTGATAGTAAAGGAGTTATTTCAATTAATAGAGAAAATTTAACAAAAGAAAAAGCAGAGTTTGCAACTAAAAGAAAGTTAAATAACCTTAGGGATGCCATGGTTGATGCAGATGTTTTTATAGGTCTTTCTAAGGCTGACATGGTAACACCTAAAATGTTATTATCAATGGCTAAAAATCCTATTGTTTTTGCTATGGCTAATCCTGATCCAGAAATTAATTATGCTTTAGCTATGAAAACGAGAGAAGACATAATTATGGCTACTGGTAGATCTGACCATCCAAACCAGGTTAACAATGTATTAGGATTTCCTTTTATTTTTAGAGGAGCACTTGACGTTAAGGCCACTAAAATTAATGATGAAATGAAAATGGCTGCAGTATTGGCATTGTCAGCTTTGGCCAAAGAAACTGTTCCTGAATTTGTAAATATTGCTTACGATAAAACTAAATTAACTTTTAATAAAGATTACATTATTCCAAAGCCTTTTGATCCTAGATTAATTACAAAAATTCCTCCAATGGTTGCAAAAGCAGCTATGGATTCTGGAGTAGCTCAGGAGCCAATTGAAAATTGGGATAAATACGAAGAAGAACTTCACAGTAGACTATACAGTGATAAAAAAATTGTTAGACTTCTTTTAAACAGAGCTAAAGCAAATCCTAAAAAAATAGTTTTTGCTGAAGCAGACCATATAGATGTTTTAAAAGCGGCTCAAATAGTTAGCGAAGAGGGTATTGGTTTTCCTGTTTTGCTTGGAAATGTCGATATTATTAATGAATTAAGAAAAGAAATCGAATATGATGATGAGGTTTTAATTATTGATCCTAAATCTGATACTGAGAAAAATAATAGAGAAAAATATGGAACTAGTTTTTGGAATAAACGAAAAAGAAAAGGAGTAACCCTATTGGACTCTATTGATAAAATGAAACAGAGAAATTATTATGCAGGAATGATGCTTAGTAGTGGAGATGTAGATGCTTTAATTTCAGGTTATTCAAGAAGCTATCCAGCTACATTTAAACCTGTCATTGAAACAATAGGAAAGTCTAAAGGAATAAGTAAGGTTGCAACAACAAATCTTATGATTACAAATAAAGGTCCTTTGTTTTTTTCAGATACTTCAATAAATATAGACCCCACTTCTAAAGATTTAGCTGTTATTGCAAAAATGACTGCTGAAACTGTGAAAATGTTCGGAATAACTCCAACAATTGCTATGGTTTCTTACTCAAATTTCGGATCATCTTCTCACCCTATGGCTTCTAAAGTTAACCAGGCAGTTAAGTATTTACACAGGTACTATCCTGAGCTTAGTGTTGATGGAGAAATTCAAAGCGATTTTGCTTTAAATAAAGAAATGCTAACAAATAAATTTGAATTTTCTAAACTGTCAGGAAAAAACGTAAACACTCTTATATTTCCAAATTTAGATTCTGCAAATACTAACTACAAATTAGTGAAAGAACTAGACAAGGCATTATCAATAGGACCTATAATGATGGGAATGTCAAAAGCAGCTCACATAATTCAGTTAGGGGCAAGCGTTGATGAAATGGTTAATATGTCAGCTCTTGCTGTAGTTGATGCACAAAAAAAAATAAAACTTAAATTATGATAACTCAAATAAAGGGAAGGCTAGTTGAAAAATCTCCAACTGAGCTAGTAATTGATTGTAATGGATTGGGATATTTAGTTAATATATCTTTGAACACATTTTCTTTGCTTTCAGATTCAGAAAACATATCACTCTACACTCATCTTCAAGTAAAAGAGGATTCACATACTTTATTTGGTTTTTATGAAAAAACAGAGAGAAATCTTTTTAGAAAATTAATATCAGTTTCTGGAATCGGAGCAAGCACAGCCAGAACCATGCTATCATCATTAAATCCCGAAGAAATTCAAAGAGCAATTCTATCTGAAAATGTTTCAACGATTCAATCTGTAAAAGGAATAGGTCTTAAAACTGCTCAACGAGTTATAATCGAACTCAGAGACAAAGTAAGTGCAATTAGTGAAGGTTCGCAGATCAATTCAAATTTTGTAAATTCAAAAAGGGAAGAGTCGTTATCTGCTTTAGAAGTTTTAGGTTATAGTAGAAAACAAACCACTAAGGTTGTGGATAAGTTAATTGGTGACACTTCTGAAATATCTGTTGAAGAAATTATTAAAAATGCTTTGAACAAATTGTAGTGTATTGATTAAAAATATTTTAAATAATAAGATTCTTTTTCTTCTTTTTGTTTTAATGGCGTTATTTAACAATAATGTTTATGGACAAAGGATTGTCAATTTAGATACTATTGAAAATACAGTTTATTTAGGAAATTTTAAACTTAAAACGCCTTCTTTATTTAAATCAAAATATACTTATGACCCGGTATCTAATAAATACTTTTATAACATAAAAGTTGGAGAAATTGAAATTGGGACTCCTTTAATTTTAACACCAGAGGAGTACAGAAAAAGAATAAGGGAAGAAAATATTAAAATCTATTTTGCAGAAAAAATAGATTTGTTAAAAGACGAAGATGCAGATGAGGAGTCAAAACTCAAAAATTTACTTCCTGATTTATATGTTAATTCTAATTTTTTTCAATCCATTTTTGGAGGAGATAAAATTGAATTAGTCCCTCAAGGTTCTATTTCAATGGATATTGGAGCTCGATATCAAAAAAGTGACAATCCTTCAATTCCTTCTAGAAATCAAAGTAGTATTGGTTTAGATTTTAATCAAAATATTAATCTGAGCATGAATGGAAAAATTGGTGAAAGATTAAGTATTAGTTCAAATTATGACACCCAATCTACATTTGATTTTCAAAATTTATTGAAATTAGATTATACACCAACAGAGGATGATATAATTCAAAAAATTGAATTAGGAAATGTAAGTATGCCTTTGAGTGGTTCATTAATTTCTGGAGCTCAAAGTTTATTTGGTTTCAAGACCCAATTAAAGTTTGGTAATACTAACGTTACAACTGTTTTATCTGAACAAAGATCTGAATCTCAAACTGTCGTTTCGAAAGGCAGCGGAAGCTTTGAAGAGTTCTCTATACTACCCTTAGATTACGATGAGAATAGGCACTTTTTTCTTGGTCAATATTTTCGAGACAAATACGAAAAAACAGTTAAAACATATCCATACTTAAATACTCAAATTAAAATTTCTAGAATTGAGGTTTGGGTCACAAATCGTTCAAGTCAAACTCAAAATGTAAGAAATATAATTGGTTTTCAAGATTTGGGAGAATCAAACCCTGACAAAACACAATTAGATAAATACTATTCTAATTTTTTCTTAAAACCTGGTGTTAATACTTATCCTGACAATTCTGTTAACAAGTTGGATCCTGATGAAATAGGAAATGGACTTTTAAATCTGTCTATTAGAGAAATTTCTAAATCAAAAGAAGGGTTTGGATCGATTTCTAATTTAGTAAATGAAGGCGTTGACTATTCTGTTTTAGAAAATGCACGAAAACTTGAAGCTAACGAATACAGCCTTCAAGACAAGCTGGGATATATCTCTCTTAGTCAACCCTTAAATAATGATGAAATTTTAGCTGTTGCTTTTCAATACAGTGTTGGAGGTCAAGTTTATCAAGTTGGTGAGTTTGCTAACGATGGAATTGATGCAACATCACTTTCGGGACAGTCAGGCCAACAACAAATCTCTAACAATAGTTTAATTCTAAAACTACTAAAAAGCAGTATAACTAATTTGAATCAACCTATATGGGATTTGATGATGAAAAATATTTACTCACTAGGTTCGCAAATTAATAAAGAGGATTTTAAACTAAATATTTACTACAGTAATCCTTCTCCCTTAAACTACATTCAGTCTGTAGATCAATCTTCTTGGCCTGAAAACATTAATGGAAAGACACTGCTTTCTTTATTTAATTTGGATAATTTAAACATGAATAATGATGTTCAAAAAGGTGGTGATGGATTTTTTGATTTTGTTTCAAATGTTACAATTGATTCAAGAAATGGTTTAGTTATATTTCCATCAATAGAACCCTTTGGAGAATATTTATTTGAAAAATTAAAATCTCCTAACAGTGGAGGGGAAGATTATGATAATCCTTCTTCATACAATTTAAATCAGAAAAAATTTGTTTACAACGAAATATATGACTCATCCAAAATTGAAGCTGAAAAAGAGTCAGAAAAAAACAAATTTGAGATAAAAGGTTCATATAAAACAACTGGAGACGTTGGCGGAATAGCTATCGGACAATTTAATATTCCAAGAGGATCTGTTAAAGTTACTGCTGGAGGAAGAGTGCTTCAAGAAGGACTTGATTATACCGTGAATTATCAGGCAGGTAGAGTACAAATACTAGACGAATCTCTTAAAAACTCTAACGTTCCAATTGAAATATCAACTGAGAGTAATTCTTTTTATTCTCAACAGAAAAAACGATTTTCAGGTATTAATGTAGAACACAAGTTCAATGATAATTTTATTGTCGGAGGAACATTAATGAATTTGAGTGAAAGATCAATTAGCCAAAAGGCTAATTATGGCGTTGAACCAGTTAATAATACAATGATTGGTTTTAACGGAACATATTCCTCAAAAGTTCCTTTTTTAACTAGGTTGGTTAACAAATTACCTAATATAGATACAGATGCTGAGTCTAGTATTTCATTTAAAACAGAATTTGCTTACTTGCATTCTGGAACACCAAAAAACTCAGGATTTGATAATGTTGCAACTGTTTATGTTGATGATTTTGAGGGTTCAGAAACAAATATCGATTTAAAAGACACTTCTTCTTGGAATTTATCTAGTACACCTTTTGGAGTTGAGGGATCGCAGTTTGGGATTGATGATTTAAGAACAGGATTTAATCGAGCAAAATTAGCATGGTATAATATTGACCCTATTTTTTACACTAGACAAAGACCTAGCGAAATTGATGATAACGAGCTTTCTAAAAATGAGACAAGAAGGATTTTTATTGAAGAAATTTTTCCTCAACAAGATATTATTGAAGGTCAATCTAGGATTCAAAATACTTTTGATATAAGTTTTTTTCCAAAGGAAAAAGGACCTTACAATAATAATTTGAACCAGGATTTTTTAAAAAATTCAAAAAGTAACTGGGCAGGAATTACCAGAGATTTATCTTCAACTAATTTTGAAAAAGCTAATGTAGAATTTATTCAATTTTGGCTGTTAGATACTTTTAGTGAAAATAACTCAAACTCAAATAATTTAGGAAATCTTGTTTTAAATCTGGGAAATATTTCAGAAGATATTTTAAAAGATGGAAAAAAATTATATGAAAATGGACTTCCAACTGTTAATTCTCAGGATATAGTGAATGAATCAAACTGGGGAAAAACACCTGCTACTCAATCTCTGATTTATTCTTTTGACTCAGATGAAAATAACAGAGCATTACAAGATTTAGGCTACGATGGTCTTAATGATATACAAGAAATCGACAAATACAATAATGGATCTACAAATGATCCAGCAGGAGATAATTATCAATACTATATTGATGCAAATGGTGGAATATTAAACAGGTACAAAAATTATAATGGAACTCAAGGAAATTCTCCTGTAAATGTTGGCAACACAGGTAGAGGTTCGACTACAGTTCCTGATAATGAGGATGTTAATCAAGACAATACTATGAATACAATTGATAGTTATTTTGAGTACAATGTTCCCATTTCAAAAAACATGAGGGTTGGAAATCATCCATTTATAAGTGATGTTAGAAATGATGTAAAAGTTGATCTTCCTAACGGAAATTTTATCACCACAAGGTGGATACAATTTAAAATACCGGTATCAAGTCAATTTTATAAAAGCAGTAAGTACAGTTCATTTTTTAAAGCGGTTAACGGAATTGATAATTTAAGATCAATAAGGTTCATGCGAATGTATTTAGAAGGGTTTGAAAGTCCTGTTACCCTCAGATTTGGAACCTTAGATTTGGTTAGAAGCGAATGGAAAAGATATACTAAAAACTTAAATCAAAATAATATAAGTTACCCAAATACTTCAATCGAAATAGGATCTGTAAATATTTTAGAAAATGAAAACAGAACACCTGTGAATTATATTCTTCCTCCCGGAGTTGAAAGAGAGGAAATAAATTCAAACAGTACAATTGTAAGACAAAATGAACAATCACTTTCAATTAAAGTAAATGACCTTCAGCCAAAAGATTCTAAAGGGGTTTATAAGGTTATAGATTTTGATATGAGACAGTATAAGTCCTTAAAAATGTTTATTCATGCCGAATCAATTGAAGGTAGTAATAAACTTCCTGGTGAAGGAGCAGAGGAGGAATTAGACAAAAGATTAGTAGGATTTTTAAGAATAGGGTCAGATTTAACAGATAATTATTATCAAATTGAAGTCCCTTTAAAACCAACATCTTATAATTCTGGAAGTTCTAATAGGTTTAGTGCTGATCAAGTATGGAATCCAGATTTCAATTCAATTGATTTTTCTTTGGAAAAACTCACTCAGATTAAAGCCAAATCCATGAGTCAGAATAATATTTCTGAGGTTAAGTATTTTAATGATGATTTAGAAATAATTGATGAATTTTCAAAAATTTCAGAACTTCCAGGTGATAAGAAATATAAGTACGCAATTAAAGGAAATCCAACCATAGGATCAATTAAAAATATTATGATTGGGTTAAAAAATCCTTCACAAATTAATGGAGATTTATTAAGTGGAGAAGTTTGGTTTAATGAGCTTAGACTTTCTGAAATAGACGGTAAAGGTGGATGGTCAGCATTAGCTTCACTTGATGCTAACCTTGCAGATTTTGCGCAAATTTCTTTATCTGGAAAAATGTCAACAATTGGATTTGGGTCTATTGATAAATCACCCAACCAGAGAAGTAGAGAAGAGTTAAAACAATACGGGTTAATTAGTAGTTTAAACTTAGGTCAACTGTTGCCTAATAAATGGGAAATTCAAATACCAGTTTCGTACAGTATTTCTGAGGAATTTTCAACCCCAGAATACGATCCTTTTTTTCAAGACATTAAGCTTGAGGACCGTATAAATTCAGCTACTAGAAGTTCACAAAAAGATTCAATAAAAAATCAAGCAATTAGTTATAGAAAAGTAAGTAGTATCAATTTATTAGGTGTTAAAAAAAATAGATCTGCTGAACAAAAAGAAAGAGTTTATGATATTGAAAATTTTGACTTTTCATACAGCTACAATCAAGAGCTTCAGCACGATTATGAAATTGAAAATTTCACGAAAAAAACAGCAAGGGTTAGTTCTGCTTATAATTATACTTTTAACCCTTTTGTGATTTCTCCATTTAAAAAAATCAAGTTTTTAGAAAATAATAAATACTTAGAGTGGATAAGGGAATTTAATTTCAATCCTTTGCTTTCTAGCCTTAGCTTTGATGCCAACATAAACAGAATATTTAATAGCCAAAGATTTAGAGATATATTTGTAGAGGGAGCAGATTCTTCTAATCAAATAGCACTTCCAGAAGTTCAACAAAGAAATTTTTTATTTGATTGGAATTTGAGTTTAAGTCAAAACCTAAGTAATTCATTAAGAGTCGATTTTTCAGCTTCAAATAACAGTATTGTTAAAAATTATTTTGAAACTGATATTGTTGGAGATAAGGTAGTTAATAAGGAACTTGATATTTGGGATGGATTTTGGAATACTGGCGAAGCTAATTCTCATAATCAATCTCTTGGCGTGACTTATGAGCTGCCGTTTAAATTATTTCCTTTAATTAATTTTATTTCAAGCTCATATAATTATTCTGGTGATTTTAATTGGGAAAGAGGATCTGATGCAATGGCCCTAGTTGAAGACGATCTTGGAAATGTACTTGGAAATGTAAACACTGTGCAAAATTCAAATAGTCAGTCTTTGAATGTGTCATTTAATATGTCTAAACTTTACAGAAATCTTAAATTACAAAAGAAGAAAAAACCAAAAAATTCTAAAGAAAAATTAACAAATTCAGTTATTGGTTTTTTCACAGGTTTATCACGTTTTAAACTTAATTATACTGAAAATAACGGAAAAGTTTTACCTGGTTATATTGAAACGTTAGGATTTTTAGGCACGTCTAAGCCTTCAATGGGATTTGTTTTTGGAAGTCAATCTGATATAAGATTTGAAGCAGCAAAAAACGGATGGCTAACTAATTTTCCAAGTTTTAACGAACAGTTTACACAAGTTCACAACACCAAATTTGATATTTCAGCAGAAATAAGCTGGATTGATGACTTGAAAATATCTTTAAAGGCTAATAGAAAATATTCAGAAAACTATTCTGAAAATTTTATAATAATCGAAAATGAGTACAATGTTTTAGCTCCTAATTCATTTGGAAATTTTGAAATATCAACCATATTGATTGGCACCTCATTCTCAAAAAGTAACGAAAATTTCTCTGAAACTTTTAACAATTTTCAAAATAATAGATTAGTCATCGCCCAGAGGTTAGCTGCATTAAATGGAGATATTTCAGGTAATATTGATGAATTTGGGTTTCCTATTGGTTATGGAAAAAACAATCAATCGGTACTAATTCCTGCTTTTATTTCAGCTTATTCTGGAAAAGGCCCTGAAAGTATTTCATTAAATGCAATTTCTAAAACTCCTTTACCAAGTTGGTCCATTTCATACAGTGGACTTATGAATTTTGATTTTATCAAAGAAAGATTTAAAAGGTTTAGTTTAGGTCATGCTTACCGATCAAGTTATACATTAAATAATTTTAAATCAAATTTAGAATACAATCCTGATAACACTCAACTCAAAGATGATTCAGGTAATTATATAAATGAAATATTATATACTAATGTGAATTTAGTTGAACAATTTAACCCTCTTTTAAAGGTTGATATGGAGCTAAATAATTCTCTTCAAATAGTAATGTCATTAAAAAAAGACAGGGCATTATCTTTAAGTTTAGATAATAATTTATTGACTGAATCTTCAGGGACTGATTATTCGATTGGGTTGGGATATAGAATTAAAGATTTGAAGTTTACTAATCGAGTTGGCGGAAAGAGAAGGGTTTCAAAAGGAGATTTAAATATTAAAACTGATTTAAATTTTAGAGATAATATCACTATAATAAGAAATTTAAATATTCTAGACAATAAAGTCACAGCTGGTCAAAACATGTGGTCATTAAAGACATCTGCAGACTATAATTTGAGTAAAAGTTTTAATGCAATTTTTTTCTATGACCATTTGTTCTCTAAATTTGCTATTTCGACTGCATTTCCTATGACAACAATTCGTGCAGGAATGACTTTAAGGTATAGTTTTGGAGAATAATTATTTATGAATAAATATATTTTAGAACTACATTTGTAAAATAAATTTTAAAAAATAAAATGGAAATTAAACCTGAACTAAAGTACACAAAAGACCACGAGTGGATTTCAATTGATGGAGACATTGCGACAATAGGAATTACTGATTATGCTCAAGGGGAGTTAGGAGACATTGTTTATGTTGAAATCGAGTCTTTAGGTGAACAATTAGATAAAGAAGAGATTTTTGGATCAGTTGAAGCTGTTAAAACTGTTTCTGATTTGTTTTTACCTGTTTCAGGCGAAATCACTCAAATGAATGAAGGTTTAGAAGACAACCCAGAGCTTATAAACGATGACCCGTATGGTGAAGGTTGGATAATTAAAATGAAAATTAGCGACCAGAATGAATTAAGCGATTTATTAAGTGCTGATGCTTACAAAGAGCTAATAGGTGCTTAAAAAAAATTTTTTTTTAATAGTTTTTTTCTATACGGCTTCAATTATAATTGTATCACTAGTCCCAATTCCAAATCTATCCTTACCAAAGTTTAATTTATTGCAGCCTGATAAATTATTTCACTTCATAGTTTATTTTGTTATGTTTTTGGGTTGGAAAGAATCTAAGATTTTTAAAAAAGATAGATTTTATTTAAAATGCTTATTAATAGTTTTTTTGGTGGGCTTATTTACTGAAATACTGCAAGGAACAAGATTTATAAAAAGATATTTTGAATTAGCAGACCTTTTAGCAAACTCACTTGGAATATTGTTTTCATATTTAATATTTGTTTTATATCCATTAAAAAAGAACCATACTTAGTTTTTTTTAAAAAAAAAAATTACATTAGCTGTTACAAATAGAAATTATGCAGCCGAAAAAAAATCCAAATTCTGATCTTAGAAACTACAGTAGACTACTACTTGCGTTTGGTCTTTGTCTTGTTTTATTTGTTTCATGGAGAGCTATTGAATTTAAAACATATGAAGCAGTATACGACTATGAATCTTTAAATGTAGATGATGATGATGATGAAGAAATTCCAATCACAGAACAAATAAAAACACCACCACCACCACCACCACCACCTGCTCCAGAAATTATTGAAGTAGTTGAGGATGAGGAAGAAATTGAGGAAACTATTATTGAATCAACTGAAACGGATCAAGAAGAAATTGTTGAAGAAGTTGAGGTTATGGAAGAGGAAATAGACATGGATATTCCATTTGCTATTATTGAAGATGTACCATTATTTCCAGGTTGCGAAAGAGTAGCTAAATCAAAAAGAAGACAATGCTTCCAAGAGCAAATGAATAAGCATATTGTAAAAAACTTTAGATACCCTGAAATTGCTCAAGAAATGGGTATCCAAGGAAGAGTATTTGTTCAGTTTATGATTGGTAAAGACGGAAGTATTAGCGGAATTAGAACTCGTGGACCAGACAAAAATTTAGAAAAAGAGGCCAATAGAATTATTAGTAAACTTCCTAAAATGACACCTGGAAAACAAAGAGGAAGAGCTGTTAGAGTTCCATTTAGTATACCAATACAATTTAAACTTCAGTAGTTTTAAATTAATTCTAAATAAATCAGAGAAAAAATAATTGTTTTCTCTACATTTCTGCATTAACTTTGCACTCTATTTTTTTCTATGAATAGCAGTTCAGTTAGCTCTAATAATTCTCTTTTATTTTTTTCAAAATCTTTTTTTGAATTAACTAAAGCAAGACTTGCTATTAGTGTTGTTTTTTCATCTGTTGTTGGGTATTTATTAGCAGTTGATTCGTTTGATTTATATACTCTTATTTTACTTTCTGTTGGAGGATATTGCATGGTTGGCGCTTCAAATTCATTTAATCAAATTATTGAAAAAGATATAGATGCTTTAATGGATAGAACTAAAAACAGACCTATTCCGTCCAAAAAAATGTCTGTTAGTACTGCTTTTTACATTTCAATTATTTTAACCCTTATCGGGATCGTAGTTTTGTATAAGATAAATCCAAGAACAGCTCTTTTTGGTGCAATATCAATATTCATTTACACTTGTTTATATACCCCATTAAAAACAATTACTCCTTTATCTGTATTTGTTGGTGCGTTTCCAGGTGCAATTCCGTTTATGCTTGGATGGGTTGCTGCAACTAATAATTTTGGCATTGAACCGGGCACATTATTTATGATACAATTTTTTTGGCAATTCCCACATTTTTGGGCTTTGGGATGGATGCTTCATGACGACTATCAAAAGGCTGGAATAAATATGTTGCCAACTAAAAAACGAGATAAATCAACAGCTCTACAAATAGTATTGTATTCACTTTGGACAATAATAATTTCAGTATTTCCAGTTACTAGACTTACAGGAGATCTAAGGCTTAGTATTTGGTCAGCAGTAGTTGTATTAATACTTGGTTTAGTGATGTTGTTTTATTCAGTTAATTTATACAATAAGATGAATATAGCTGCAGCAAAAAAATTATTTACTGTTAGTATTTTATACTTAACACTTTTACAAATAACTTACTTAATAGATAAAATGTATTTATGGACTTAGAAGAACAAAAAGATTTAAGAAAAAAACACAGAAGAGCAAGAAAGATGATGCTTCTTTTTTCTCTGCTAAGTATAACTATGACTTTTGCAGGACTTACCAGTGCTTACATTGTTAGTAAGTCTAGGCCAGATTGGTTGGTTAATTTTCAATTACCAAACTACTTCCTTTCAAGTACCTTAATTATAGTTTTTAGCAGTATAAGTATGTGGCTAGCTAAAAAAAGCATTAAAAATGATGACTTTTCTAAAACATCTTTTTGGATTGGTTCTACATTTTTATTAAGTGTATTATTTGTGATTTCTCAATTTTTAGGATTCCAAGAACTAATTTCTAAGGGCTATTATTTTACTGGTGCTCAAAGTACTGTAACAACATCTTTTCTGTATGTCCTTTCTATGCTTCATTTGGTTCATATTTTAGCAGGAATGATAGTACTTATTGTAGTGTATATTAATAATAAAAAAAACAAATACAAAGAAGAAAAGCTTGGTTTTGAATTAGCTGAAACATTTTGGCATTTTCTAGGATTTTTATGGCTTTATTTGTTTGTGTTTTTATATTTCTTTAGATAGTAAAAAAATGTAACTTTGTAATCTTAATTTGTAAATTAAATGAGTTCAACAATAACAACAATAGAAGACGATAATAGTGATGTTTGGGGTGGAGGAAATAAACCTATGAATTCCAGCTATGGAAAATTAATGATGTGGTTTTTTATCGTTTCTGATGCATTAACATTTTCTGGATTTTTAGCAGCTTACGGTTTTTCAAGATTTAAAAATATTGATTCTTGGCCAATTGCTGATGAAGTGTTTACACACTTTCCTTTCTTACATGGTGTAGATGCTCCAATGTATTATGTTGCTTTAATGACATTTGTATTAATATTTTCATCTGTTACAATGGTTCTTGCTGTTGACGCAGGTCATCACATGCAAAAAGGAAAAGTAGCATTTTATATGCTTTTAACTATTATTGGAGGAGCTATTTTTGTTGGATCACAAGCCTGGGAGTGGAGTAATTTTATAAGAGGAGAGTATGGTGCTGTTGAAACTAAAGGGGGACAAATTTTTCAATTTCAAAACTCAGAAACAGGTAAAAGAATAGCTCTTCATGATTTTGCAATTGAAATTCCATCTGAAAGAATTCAACATGAAAGTAAAAATGGAGTCTGGTACGTTGGCGAGAGTACTTTACCATCTTACACAACCCAAGAGGTTATCAAAGGGTTTGTTGCTAATGATGATCTCGTGATTAAAACTGAAAAAATTGATGAAAATGGTCATAAGATTATTTTATCAAGAGAAGAATCGCTTAACAAAATAACTCAAGCTGTTGGTGTTGTTGAGGGGGCTAACTTAATTAATAATGAATATGGAAATCGTTTGTTTGCTGATTTCTTCTTTTTTATAACTGGATTTCACGGGTTTCACGTTTTTTCTGGGGTTGTAATTAACATAATAATATTCTTTAATGTTCTTGTTGGAACATATGAAAGACGCGGTCATTATGAAATGGTTGAAAAAGTTGGTTTATATTGGCATTTTGTTGACTTAGTATGGGTTTTTGTATTCACTTTCTTTTATCTGGTATAATTTATTAAAATGGGAAATAACACACACAAATTAGAAATTTTTAGAGGGCTTGTAAAGTTTAAGTCTAACCAAAGTAAAATTTGGGCAGTATTGTTTTTTTTATCAGTTGTAACTGTAATTGAAGTAGCACTTGGTATTGTTAAACCTGAAGTATTAATAGTAAATTCTTTTTTAAGCATGAAGCTTATAAATTGGATTTTTATTATTCTAACAATTGTTAAGGCTTACTACATTATGTGGGATTTTATGCATATGAGAGATGAAGTTAGAGGCTTACAAGCCTCTGTTATAATAACGCTTTCATTCTTAATAGCTTACTTAGCTTTTATATTACTTGTTGAAGGAAATTATATTTTTGACGTTATGTATGAAGGGTTTGTGAGTTGGAATTTTTAACTACTAAAATCTATTAGAATGAGAAAATATATAGTTCTCACTATTCTTTTTGTTTTACCCTTAGTTGTCTATCTTTTTTTTGCGTCTGGAATAAATCATTTTGCCCAACTTCCAGTACTAACAAATAATGTGGTTGATGTATCAGAGTATTCGGACGATACTTTTAAAAATAAAATTACTATCCTTGGTTTTTTTGGAAACAACGTTCAAGACAAGCATGGAGATGCATTAAATTTAAATCAAAAAATTTACAAAAGATTTTATCAGTTTAAAGATTTTCAGTTTATTATGATTCAGCCAAAAGGGACTAGTGAATTAACTCAAAATCTTCAAAATGATTTAAAAACTGGTACCGATACTGACCTTATTAATTGGAAATTCATTTCAATTGAAGACAATAATCTTAAAAAGGTTTTTAACAGTCTAAATACTGACATTTCTTTAGATTCAAATTTAGGAACACCTTACGTATTTATTATAGATAGAGATTCTAATTTAAGAGGAAGAGATGACGATGATGACATTAAGTATGGATATGATTCTAGATCTGTTGCAGACATAAATAACAATATGTTAGATGATGTTAAAGTTATTTTAGCTGAATACAGAATGGCATTAAAAAAGAATAACAGGTATAAAGAGAGTATAGATTGAAAAAGTATTCTTACATAGGCGTTTCTTTTATTGTATTAATCTTTGGGATTATATTCTTCCCAAGAATAATGGAAAGAATAGAAAATCAGTCTATTAGTGATACAAAACGTTTGTCTAAATCGGATGAGCTTAGTTATATTAAGTTAAATCAAGAAAAAAGAAAAGTTGCAGACTTCTTATTTTTAAATCAAGACAGCTTATTTATAAGTAATCAAGATTTTAATGGCAAAGTATTTGTTGCTGAATTTTTCTTCACAAGATGTCCATCTATTTGTATAGAAATGAATAAAAACATGAAAATTTTAGATGAGCTGTATGGAGATAGAGACGATTTTGGGATAGCTTCATTCACTATAGATCCCGAAAATGATACTCCAACTACATTAAAAAAATACTCTGAATTAATTGAAGTTAAATCTAAAAATTGGCATTTTTTAACTGGAGATAAAGAAGATATTTATGAGCTATCTAATAAAGGATTTAATATTTTTTCCTCAATTAATGAAGCAGTTGAAGGTGGGTTTGAACATCAAGGATTTTTTGCTTTGATAGATAAGGATGGTTATATTCGTTCAAGAGTAAACGATTTTGGTACACCTATTGTATATTATTCAGGAATAACTAATGAAAACGAAGATGTGCAAGGAATTGAGTTGATTAAGGAAGATATTGATAAACTTTTAAATTTAAAATAAATGGCTAGTAATAAATATGGAATTTGGATTAAAATTGTATCTGTTTTAATTCCTGTTGTTGTAGCCATTTTATTCACAGTTAGAATTCCTAATGTTGAACCTTTATCATTTTTACCTCCTATTTATGCCACAATAAATGGCCTTACAGCTCTTCTTTTGATTTTGGCCATAAGAGCTATTAAATCTGGAAAAAGATTACTGCATGAAAGATTAATGAAGACGTGTATTGCTTTGTCATTAGTTTTTTTAGTTATGTATATAGCTTACCATATGACCTCAGATCCAACTCCTTTTGGAGGTGAGGGAGCTGTAGCTTACTTGTATTATTTCATACTAATTTCTCACATTTTATTATCAATTGTCCTGATACCATTGGTCCTTACAAGTTATGTTAGAGCTATTCAAGCTCAATTTGATCCACATAAAAAGATTTCAAAAATTACTTTTCCAATTTGGCTTTATGTAGCAGTGACTGGTGTTGTAGTTTATTTAATGATTGAACCTTATTACGTATGAGTTTAATTATTTTTTTATTGGATTTTCAATGTGCTATGTGTAGAGCAGTGTTAGAATCTGGTGCTGACCAAAAAGCTGCTGAAAGTTTAAATGATGGAATAGTTTATTTAATGATAATCCCATACATACTTGGCGGATTAACTCTGTATTTTCTCTATATAAAGTTTTTTAAAAAGTAATTTGCTTGTATGTAATTTTTTTTTACTTTTGCTACTATGTAATGCATAGTACTATGCAATGTATAATAATAGTTAGCCTTAAGTGTCAAATTAAAAAATATTCCATATATAATTTGATTTAAAGTATTTGATGTTTGGGGCTGAATATTTAAAAACAAAAAAAATGGAATTACTTTTTGAATGGAAACAGTTACTTGGCTTGGTATTGCTACTATTTATTATTGGCATTACCATCAATTTTATTAAAAGAAAAATTAAAAATTAAAACAATGAAAAAAATATTATTACTATTATTTATCACTTTCACATTTTGTTCTTGTGGATTTGATGTCAAACCTACTGTAAGCGTTAAAAATGATATTAACCTTACTATAGATGGAGAAAATATTGATGGAATTCAAGGAGAATGGATTATATCGTCTGAAGAAAAAAAAGAAAAAGGAAAAGACATTATTATTATTACTATTGAAAAAAACGAAATAAATTAAGTTTTAATTGAGTACTGAAAATTTTAAAATACAAATCAGAAAAGGACTTTTAGAGTTCTGTGTTTTACAGATTATTTCAAAAAAAGAAGTTTATGCTTCTGAAATTATTGAGGAATTAAAAAATTCTAAAATAATTGTGGTAGAGGGTACTGTTTATCCTCTTTTAAGTCGATTAAAAAAATCTGACTATATAACTCATGAATGGAAAGAATCAACTCAAGGCCCACCCAGAAAGTATTATTCAATTAGCGATTATGGATTACAACATTTAAAAGAACTAATTGTTTCTTGGAGTGATATAAATAGCTCTGTAAAAGAACTGCTTGAAATCAAAAAATGAAAAAACTATTTCTATTATTATTAGAATTTAAGATAAATATTTTGAAGAAAATTTTAGAATGGTTTAGGAAATAATTAAATAAAAAAATGAAAAAAACACTTACAATAAACATAGGCTACTCAATTTTTAATATTGATGAGGATGCTTATGAAATATTAAATAGATATTTAGATTCAATTAAAAATTATTTTCATAAAATCGATAACGATAATGAAATTATTAAAGATTTTGAGTTAAGAATTGCAGAAAATTTTTCATCTAAAACTTCATCAACAAAACAATGTATTGATTTAAATGATGTTAAAGAAATCATTGAGATAATGGGATCTTTAGACGATTTTAAAGAGATTTATGATGACACTGAAAATGAAAAAACTAAAGAAGAGAAAAAAACAAATAATAAACTTTTCAGAGATTCTAGTAATAGGATTATTGCTGGGGTTTGCTCTGGAATAGCTGAATATTTTAAAATTGACCCAATAATTGTAAGGGTTTTATTTTTTATAGCAGTTCCATTAAATTTAATAGTGTACATTATCTTGTGGATAGGAATTCCATCAAAAGATTTTAATCCTGATCTTAGAAAAATACTTTATAGAGATAAAGAGAATGGAGTAATCGGAGGAGTTTCTAAAGGGCTTTCAAATTATCTTAAAATCGATGCTAATATCATTAGGGTTGTTTTTGTGGTAAGCTTATTTTTTGGAGGAGCTGGATTACTGTTTTATTTATTACTATGGTTTTTTACTAAAGAGGCAAAGACAATTGGTGAAAAAATGAATATGTCGGGCTTTAATGTGAATTTATCTAATATTGAGGACTTTATTAAAAAAAAAACAAAAAATCTAAATAGTCCTGAAAATACTTTAACGAAGATTTTTTTATTTCCTTTTAGGCTTTTAGCACCATTAATTAATGCGTTGTTAAAAATTGGAGTTTTCGTTTTTAAAACAATATTCTTTATAGTTTCCTCAATATTTATTGTTTTTATTTCTGTTTTATTATTTACTTTTTCAACTATATCATTTAAAGATATTAGTCCAGAACAAGATCCAGAGTTTTATGAACTATTAAATGCTGTGCCTGATTACTTTTCGATATTTTCAGTACTTTTTTTGCTACTGACGATTGCAATTTCTATTATAATTTCATTTTATGTATTGTTTAAAAAGAAATCAAATTCATATTTTTTTATGTTGTTAATTTTTTTGTGGATTGCTTTTTTAATCCTTATAATGATTTCATTACCTAATATAATTTTAAACATACAAGATTTAAATTTGTTGCCAAATTGGATTGACGGCAACTATACTTTTATATGGAAATGGGATGATTTAATGTTAAATAAAAATAATTAGGTTTATAAAATAAACTAGTTTATGTTTGTGCTTTAAAAAATATTATGACAAAAGAAGAACAATTAAGTATTATTAATGATACAATTAAGAAGACTAAATATAATTTAAAACCTCTTGGATATAATCTTGTCTTTTGGGGTGTTTTGATAATTACAATGAGCTTATTTCATTACTTTTTTCCCCAGATAGTTCAATTCACTTATTACTCCTCCTTAATATATTGGGTAGCTATTCCATTACTTGGAATGGTTTATACAACCTATTATAATATAAATTCAGGAAATAAATTGGGATATGAAACGCAACTAGGAAGAGTCATTAGAATTATATGGGCGGTTTTTGGATTGTCTTGGATTTCAATAGTTGTTCTAAATCTGTTGCATGATTCCAATCCAGTTCAAGATATATTATTTTTGTTAAGTACAGTTTTAATTATGTCTGGACTTATAATAAGATTCAAACCAGTTACTTTCGGTGGTGTAGGATTATTAATTTTTACTATTTACACATATTATGTTCCTGATATTAATTTTCTTTTAGTAAATGTAGTTGGAATTACTTTTGGAATGTTGATCCCAGGTTTAGCTCTTTATCTTCTTAAAAAAGATGAATAAGGAAATAGAAAAATTATTGTTTAATCCGATAAGGCTTAAAGCAATTTCATTTTTAATGACTGTTGAGACTTGTAATTTTAAAGCATTACTTGATATTACTGAATCTAGTAAAGGAAATTTAAGTATTCAGTTAAAGAAATTAAATGCGTCAGGATTAATTAACATTGAAAAGTATTTTCAAAAAAGCTATCCTACAACAGATTACTCCATTACAAAAAAAGGAAAGAATTCATTTGAAGAGTTCTATAAACAATTACTTTCATTAAAATAAAAATGTAAAGTTAACTTAACAATATGACAATTTTTTATAAATTAGCGTGCTTAAAATATTTAAAACTGCAAGCTAATTAAACTTTGGGCACATTTATTGATCTAAATATGGTAACAACTAACAATTATGATTAAAATAAACGACTTACATAAGTCCTATAAAATGGGCACCAACTCTTTGCATGTTTTAAAAGGAATTAATTTTGATGTTGAAGAAGGTGAACTTGTAGCGATTATGGGATCATCAGGATCTGGCAAATCAACCCTTTTAAACATTCTAGGGATGCTGGACTTACTAGATAAAGGTTCGTATGATTTAGATGGGGTGCCAATAAAAGATTTGGATGAAACCAAAGCAGCTAATTATAGAAACAAATTCTTAGGATTTGTATTTCAATCTTTTAATTTGATTAATTATAAAACTGCACTTGAAAACGTTACGCTCCCTCTTTATTATCAAGGAGTTAAAAGAAAAGAAAGAGAAACATTAGCTTTAGAATATTTAGATAATGTTGGTTTAAAAGAATGGGCTACTCATTTACCAAGTGAATTATCGGGTGGTCAAAAACAAAGAGTTGCTATCGCAAGAGCACTCGTTTCTAAACCTAAAGTTTTATTAGCTGACGAGCCAACAGGTGCTTTAGATTCCAAAACTTCTAAAGAGGTTATGGCTTTAATTCAAGAAATAAATAAAAATGGTAAAACAATTTTAATTGTAACTCACGAAGAAGATATTGCTAAAATGTGTTCTAGAATAGTAAGATTAAAAGACGGAATTATTGTCGAAGACAAAAAAAATAAAATGATAAAAGCTATATAAATGTTTAGTAGAGACCGCTGGCTAGAAATATTTGAAACCATTAGAAAGAATAAACTTAGAACTTTTCTTTCTGGCTTTACTGTAGCCTTAGGAATCTTAATTTTTGTTGTATTATTTGGTTTTGGAAATGGACTCAAAAATACATTCGATAAATTTTTCAAGGATGACGCTTTAAATACTATGTGGGTAAGACCTAGTAGAACTTCTAAACCATACATGGGCTATGAAGCTAATAGAAGAATAGAATTAATTAATGCAGATCTTGAAGATGTTTCAAAGCGGTTTGAATTTTATATTCAAGGAATAACACCTAGAATATCCTTTAGTGGAACAGTAGGATATAAATTAGAATCTAATAATTATCCAATTAGAGGAGTCGGTCCGTCTCACAAAAATAATGAGATGACCATTATGATGAAAGGAAGATTTATTAATGGGTTAGATGTTGATAATAAAGAGCGAAATGTAGTTATTGGAAGACTGGTTGAACAAGATTTGTTTAAAGATGGAGATGCTATTGGTAAATTTATTTCAGGCGGAGGAAGATCATGGAAAGTAGTTGGTGTTTTTCAAGATGATGGTGGAGACAACGAAGAAAGAATAATTTATGCACCCTACACCACAATTCAAATGATTCAAAAAGGTACCGACGATATTGGTCAAATGATTATTTCGTATAAACCTGAAATAGGATATGCAGGAGCTGTTGCATTTGAAAAACAATTAAAAAAATATTTAAAGCAAAAAAAGTTTATTGACCCCACTGATCCAAGAGGTCTTTTTATTAGAAGTGCGGCTTCTGACCTTAAAGAAAATGATCAGTTTACTTCTGTTTTGCAATATATTATTTCATTTGTAGGGATTGGAACCCTTTTAGCCGGAATAATAGGGATTTCAAATATCATGGTTTTTGTTGTTAAAGAAAGAACCAAAGAGCTTGGTGTAAGAAAAGCAATTGGAGCCACACCAAAATCAATTGTAGGAATGATTTTACATGAGGCAATTTTTATTACTACTATTTCTGGATACTTTGGGTTGTTCGTAGGAATTGCTTTTTTAAATTTCATAGGCGATAAATTAGAAGAAGATTATTTTATAACTAACCCATATATAGATTTTTCAACTGGTATATCAGCTACTATTTTATTAATAGCATTTGGAGCTTTTGCAGGCTATTTACCTGCAAAAAGAGCAGCGAGCATAAAACCCATAGAAGCCTTAAGAGACGATTGATATGAAAAGATTATTTGACAAAGACACTTGGCAAGAGATTTTTGGTTCAATCCAAAAAAACAAAATAAGAACTATTATCACAATGATTGGAGTCTTGTGGGGGATCTTTATTTATATTGCTCTTTCTGGTTCTTCAAAGGGACTTGACAATGGTTTTGAAAGACAGTTTCAATCAATAGCTTCTAACAGTATTTTTGTTTGGGCCCAATCCACAAGCCTTCCTTACGCTGGATATAAATCTGAGAGAAATATAACATTAAAAATTCAAGACGCAGAAGTTCTAAAAAAACAAGTTAAAAATATAAAGTTTATAGCTCCAAGAATTGTTGCAGGTGTTTTTGGGGGGTCAGATGGAGGGAATATAGTCAGAGGAACAAAAACAGGTACGTATGCAATTTATGGAGAATATCCAGAATATATAAAAATTGCTACATCGAAAATTTATGATGGAGGAAGGTTTATAAACCAATCTGATATTAAAGATGAAAGAAAAGTTTGTGTAATTGGAGAAAGAACTCAGTTAGAACTTTTTGAAGAAGATGAAGATCCGATAGGTAAATTTATAAGTATTAACAAAATTAATTTTAGAGTTGTTGGAGTTCACAAATTTGTTCAAGGTGGCGGTTTTGGTGACGACGGGGATATTTACATACCATTTACGACTTTTAAAAAAATATTTAATACAGGTGACGATGTTGGTTTTTTTATGATTGCTGCTGATGAAAATGCAGATGGAGTCAAAGTAGAAAAGGATATTAAAGCAACGTTAAAACAAATTCATAAAATCGATCCAAATGATGAAAGAGCAATTGGAGGATTCAATTTAGGAGAGATTTTTAGAAAAACTATGAACTTTGCTAATGGTTTAACTTTTTTATCACTAGTAGTTGGTATAGCTACAATTTTAGCAGGAATTATAGGCATTGGAAACATATTACTTATTTCAGTAAAAGAAAGAACTAAAGAAATTGGAATTAGAAGAGCATTAGGAGCTACACCTGCTGAAGTAAGATCTCAAATCATTTTAGAATCTGTGTTTTTGACAATACTTGCTGGAGTGATTGGAATCATTTTAGGAGCATTAGTTTTATACGGAATTAATGCAGCTACAATGGATCAAACTGATTTTCCATATACCAATCCCACTGTTCCAATACCATATGTTCTTGGAGCTTTAGGTTTAATGGTGTTGTTAGGAACACTAATAGGAATCATCCCAGCTCAAAGAGCTGTTAGTATAAAACCAATTGACGCATTAAGAGAAGAATAAACAGAATAACAATTAATTATATAACATGAAATATTTAAAATACATAGGAATTGCTGCCCTGATTGGGGGAGTTTTATTTGCAACTGCTTTTTTTATTAAATCTAATAGCACCTCATCTATTGTCTATGATACTCAGACTTTAATAACTGCTACAATTGAAGATAAAATTGTTGCAACTGGAAAAGTTTTGCCAGAAGATGAGGTAAATATAGTTCCACAAATTGCAGGAATAATTCAAGAGATTTTAGTTGAAGAAGGTGATGAGCTTTCTGCTGGAGATTTAATTGCAAGAATAAAAGTAGTTCCAAATGAACAGACACTTAATAGTGCAGAAGGAAGAGTGAAGAGCGCACAAATAGTATTAAAAAATTCTAAAATTGAGTTTGAAAGAAATAAAGCACTATTTTCTAAAGAAATTATTTCCGAGCAAGATTTCAATTCTGTAACACTTAGATACAATCAAGACATGCAAAATTTGTCTAATGCTAAAAGTGATTTACAAATAATTAAATTAGGATCATCTGGAGGATCTACAATTACAAATACAAATGTTAGAGCTACTGTTTCAGGAACAATTTTAGAAATTCCTGTAAAGGAAGGAGATCAAGTAATTCAAGCCAATACATTTAATGCGGGTACTACTATAGCAACAATAGCTGATTTAGATAAAATGATTTTTGAAGGTCAAGTTGATGAAGGTGAAGTTGGTAAGCTCTCGGTTGATATGCCGCTGATAATAACATTAGGAGCAATTGAAGGTAAGGAGTATGATGCTAAGCTTAAATTAATATCACCAAAAGGTACAGAAGTAGGAGGAGCTATTCAGTTTAAAATTGAAGGAGAAGTTTATTTAGATGATGAGTATGTAATTAGAGCAGGCTACAGTGCTAACGCTTCGATAGTTTCGGAAAGAAAAGTCGACGTAATTGCAATTAGTGAGGCCTTACTGCAATATGATTCAAAAACTAAAAAACCATATGTAGAAATTGAAACTTCTAATCAAAAATTTAAAAGACAAGATGTTAAATTAGGTATTTCTGATGGAGTTAATGCGGAGTTAATTTCAGGAGTTTCAAAAACTGATAAAATTAAAGTTTGGAATAAAACTGAACCAGATAAAAGAGGTGAGGTTGAAGATAATGGATGGAATTAGACAATTAAAATCTAAAATAATTATGAAAAAATTTGTAATAATATTTTTGGCTGTATTGTGTTCTGGGAATCAATATTCACAAGAACCATGGACTTTAGAAGCTTGCGTTAATAGAGCTTTAGAAATGAATATTTCGATCAAACAATCTCAGTTAGAATATGCAGGTTCAGAAATAGATAGAAAAGGTGCTATTGGAAACTTTCTTCCAAACATTAATATTGGAAGTAGTCATTCTTGGAATGTTGGTTTAAATCAAAATATTACAACTGGACTTTTAGAAAATTTTACTACTCAATTTTCTTCAATGAATCTAAATTTAAATGTTAATTTATATAACGGGTTACAAAATGTAAAAAGATTACACAGGGCTAATTTAGCTATTTTGGCAAGTCAATATCAACTGGCGGATATGACAGAAAATGTTGCTCTTAGAGTAGCAAATTCATATTTACAGATACTATTTAGTAAAGAGTCTTTAGCTGTGCAAAAGTTACAATTGGAAATCACTAAAAAGGAGTTAACCAGAGTAAAAGAATTAGTAGATGGTGGAGTTGTCCCTAAGGGAGATGTGTATGAAATTGAGGCCAATTTAGCTTCTCAAGAAAAAAATGTAGTTGATGCTCAAAATGTATATTTTCTTTCAAAACTCGCTCTTGCTCAGCTTATTCTGATTGATGATTATGAAAACTTTGAAATTGCCAATGAGTCCTATGATATTCCCATCGCCAATATTTTAAATAAAACAGCGACTGAAATATTTAATTATGCGGTTGGAAATAAAAAGGATATAAAAATCAGTGAAACTAACGTAGAGATTGCTAAAAAAGATTTAGAACTTTCAAAATCTTTATTACAACCAAGACTTTCAGCATTTTATTCTTACAGTACAAGAATCGGTTATAGTGATAGAGTAGTTCCAACTGGCGAATTTGGAACAAGTACTATTGGTTTTGTTGAGAGTACAAACGAAAAAGTTATCGCACCCTTTCCAATTTATAAAAGTGAAAAACCATTGTCTTTTTCTGAGCAATTTGACTTAAATGCTGGTCAAAACTTTGGACTTAGTCTTTCTATTCCAATTTTAAATAATTTATCTAATAGAACAAATGTCGATAGAACTAAAGTAAATATTTTAAGAAGTATTAATTCTTTAGAGCAAAAGAAATTAGATTTAGAAAACACAGTAAATCAATCTTATAATGATGCTAAAGGTGCATACAAGGCATACGAAGCATCTCAAAAATTAGTATTAGCTAGAGAATCAGCTTTTGAATATGCACAAAGTAAATTTGAGGTTGGAGCTATGAACTCATTTGATTTTACTCAGGCAAAACAGAGATTTGAATTAGCACAGTCTGAACTCATTAGAACTAAATACGATTATATTTTTAAACTTAAAGTGTTAGAATTTTATTTTGGAGTTCCAATTTCGGTAAATTAAATGTCATATATTTTAAATATAGAATCCTCTTCCACTAACTGTTCTATTTCATTATCTAAAAACGGTGAATTAATTTCTGTAAAGGAAAAAAATGACGAAAAATATTCTCACTCAACTAAGCTTCACTCTTATATAAATGAAGTGATTAGCGACTCAAGTATAACTCTTAAAGAGTTATCAGCTATAGCAGTAAGTAAGGGTCCAGGATCTTATACAGGACTTAGGATTGGTGTAGCTGCCGCTAAAGGATTATGTTTTTCATTAGATATTCCATTAATATCAGTTTCAACTCTTCTTATTTTATCAAAACAAATTAAAATAAGCTCAGGACTAATAATACCAGTTTTAGATGCCAGAAGAAATGAAGTTTATTCAGCTATTTATGATGTTAATTACAATTTAGTTAAAGAAGAGACCCCAGAAATAATTGATAACAAATCATTTGATAATTATTCAAAGGATAATCAGTTATATTTTATAGGAAGTGGTCAGCAAAAATGTAGAGAACTGATAGAATCTAACAATAATCTGATTTTCCATGATAAAGAAACTTTACCATCTTCAAAACAAATGGCAGACATTTCTTACCAAAAATTTTTAAGTTCTGACTTTGAAGACCTTGCTTATTTTGAACCAGCCTATTTAAAGAATTTTATTTTAGATAGCATTAACCGTTAACAGCGTTAACCTCGGATATTTTTCCAGGTAACATGTCTTTTAACATAGTCTCAATACCACTTTTTAATGTAACTGTTGAGGAAGGACATCCACTACATGCACCCTGAAGAATTACATTAACTTTTTGCGTATTTGCATCATATGATTCGAACAGAATATTACCACCATCGGATGTAACAGCTGGTTTAATATTTTCATCGATAATTTTAATGATTTCTTTTGAAATATCATCAAACTCAATATTTGAATTTGTTTTTACATTATTTTTAATTCTGTCCTCAAAAACGATAGTATTATTATCTTGAATAAAAGATCGAATAAATTCTCTTACATCCATTACATTTTCGTCCCAATTGTTTCCTGGGTTTTGAATTAATGAAACAAAATTAAAATCAAAGAAAACTTCTTTTACAAATTCAAAACCAAATAGCGATTTGGCAAGTGGAGAATCTTTAGTTTCATCAATTGATTTAAATTCGAATACATTGTCCACAATTTTTTTATTTACTACAAATTTCATAGCATTTGGATTGGGAGTGCTTTCAGCGTAAACTGTAACAGGTGAAACTTTTTTTATTTCATTTTTACTAACTAATCCTCCTTTATTCAAAAATTCCTCTAACTGAGAACAAAGCTCTTCTTGGACATCTTCCCATTTTAATATATTTAGCTTTTCAATATAAACTGAATGTTTATTTAAAGTAACTTTTTTTATAAATGGCAAATAAAATATTTGTTGTATTAGTGGAAATTCTATAGTCTCTTCAATTTTATTAAATTCAATTCTCTTTTCAGATAAAAATATGTTTGAATAAAATTCGAGCTCTTCTTCTCTACTAGTCTCTTTAAATTTAATTATATATTTTTCCATTTTATATGATGTTTATTTTAAAATTATCAGTTAATATTTTTTTTAATGAATTATCACTCCCGTTACAATAAAAATTATAAGTCGGATTTGTATTGTTTCCTACTATATTATTATCCATTATTATTTTTTTAGTTTGTTTAGCAATAGCTTCACCGCTTTCAAGAATTTTAACATTACCGGGCAAGATTTTTTTTATACTATCATTAATTAACGGAAAATGAGTACATCCTAAAACTAAATGGTCAATATTTGATTTAATCATTGGATTTAAAAATTTTATAAGTAATTTTTCAATTTCTGTACCATTTAAAATTCCATTTTCAATCATCTCTACTAAACCGTCACCATTCTTTTCAATTATCTTGATTTTAGAACAATAATCATTGGAGGTGATCCCAAATAAATTACTATTAAGAGTGCCTTTAGTTGCTAATACACCTATATTTCCTGTTTTGGTATTTGTAGCCGCTGGTTTTATCGCTGGTTCTACACCAACAAATGGGGTTTTAAAAGACTTTCTTAGCAAAGAGATGCAGTTTGTGGTAGCTGTATTACAAGCTACTATAATTATTTTACAACCTTTATTTAATAACCATTCACTGTTTTTTAAACTTAAAGTTTGAATTTCTTTCTTTGATTTATTTCCGTAAGGAGAATTGAGATTATCAGAAAAATATAAAAAGTTTTCTTTTGGCAACAATTTTTTAACTGATTTGAAAATTGTCACCCCACCAATTCCAGAATCGAAAATACCAATTGGTGCATTATTCATATTATAAAAATAAAAAAAAACTACCTAATATGATTAGGTAGTTTGATATGGTATAAATTGTTAAAATTTATTAAAATCCTAATTCTTTTTTAACGTCTTCGATTAAGTCTTTTCCGTCAGAAAGAATTAGACTTCCGCCCTGAGTACCGTCAATAACATAATCATAACCCTGAGCTCTAGCTATTTTTTGTATTGCAGCTCTGGCTTTTTCGATTAATGGCTTTAATAAATCTGCTTGTTTCTTTTGAACATCTTGAGATGCAGTTTGTTGATATTGCTGAATATTTTGCTCCATTCCAGCTA
This sequence comes from uncultured Bacteroidota bacterium, assembly GCA_902510655.1. Classification (GTDB taxonomy): domain Bacteria; phylum Bacteroidota; class Bacteroidia; order Flavobacteriales; family Flavobacteriaceae; genus MAG-121220-bin8. Next base: position 29,783 of record CABXBY010000005.1, read on the forward strand.
ATTCTTTTTGACGCGCTTGGTTTGTAACATCTGTTTGGTTTTGTGCATCAGCTGAATACGTCTGTAACTTAGTTTGATATTCTTTCATGGAGGCATCAATTTCAGTAGCATAAGTTTTTTGAAGTTTTTCAAGTTGAGCTTGTGCTTCTTTAACTTCTGGCATTTCACTAATTAATGACTGACTGTCAATGTGTGCAATTTTACTTTGTGCAGTAACAGAAACTGTTACAAATAATAATAAAACTACTGCTGTTAATTTTTTAAAAGTTTTCATTTTTTTGAACTTTAATTTAGGGTTATTTTCTTCTTCTTAATTCTAAAAGACTATCTCTTTTTCTTTGATAGGCTTTTCTTTTTTCTTCTTTTTGTTTTAAAAGTAATTCTCTTCTTGTTTTAATTTCTTCAGCTTTTTTTAACTTTTTTTCTTCTAATTCTTTCTTTTTTTCTTCTAGTTCTGGGTTAAAACTTTCATCACTAAATTCGAGATTTAACTTTTCTAATTTTTCAGATCTTAAAATATTTTTTAAAACCAGGTCGCTAATATCGTATTTTTTTTCGGAATATAGAACAATTGCATCAGCAGATTGATCAAATATTTTATCAAATTTTTTTTGTTTAGCTATAGATTGAACAACATTTAAAACTTGATCTTGAATAGGTTTAATTAATAAAAGTTCTTGAACCACCCAATCTCCATTAACTCCAAACCGTTTTTCCTTGTAGTCATTCATTTGTTTTATCTCAAAATCGATTTCTGACTCTCTGTCTTCAACTAAGTCTTTTGTTAGTAATGGCCTTTCAATCTCTAAACTATCTTTGAGATTGTTTATGAAATTTGATTTTAAATCAATTTCTTTCTTCCATTCCTCAATTTTTTCTTCTAATTGTTCACTAGCTTTTGTGTAATCTTCCATTTTTGACAAAATATACTCCATGTCAATTATACCTATTCTTTCACTTTTTTGTGAAAAAGATAGTTGAACAGAAAGTATAAGAATCAGAAAGAAATATAAGAATTTACTTTTCATTACACTAATCAATATATTAAATATAAGAATTTTTAAAAGTTCTGTCCGATCACAAAGTGTGTTTCCCAACCGTGAGCATTAAGATCTCCTGCAAATTGACTATCAAATCCATATCCAAAGTCGATTCCAAGAAGTCCAAATGCTGGCATAAAAATACGTATTCCAAGACCTGCTGATCGTTTAGCATTGAAAGGGTTAAATTCTCTAAAACTATCATAACCATTCCCAGATTCAAGAAATGTTAATGCAAATATTGAAGCGCTTGGTTTTAAAGTTATTGGATATCTTAATTCTAATGAAAATTTATTGTAAATAGTAGATCCATCTTGGCTTGATAACGATTGGTTTGTATATCCTCTTAGTGCGACAGTTTCTCTACCGTCCATCGCGTATTGAGACATTCCGTCTCCACCTAAGTAAAACCTATCAAAAGGAATAATTCCTCTTTTATTGTTGTAAGCTCCCAAAAATCCAAATTCTGCATGTGTTTTTAAAACAAATTTGTCAATTAATCTGGTATACCATGTGCCGTTAAACTTAACTTTATAAAACTCTAACCACTTAAATTTTTCTTGATCAATTTTAGCTTGGTCAGGTTCACCGTCTTCATTTTGGAATTCTGCTTGATTTTCTAAATCATCATAATCAACGTTGTTAAATAAAGAATAAGGTAATGAGAGTTTTGCACTTATTGCAAATTGAGATCCACCTAATGGAAAAACTGGGTTTACAAAAGTATTGTCTCTTGCTAGAATAACTTGATAAAAAATATTATTTGATTTACCATCACCAAAAGTAAATAAACCTGTGTAATAATTACTTAAATTATAGTATTGATAGCCTATGGATTGACTAAGCTGAAAATAATCATCAGGAACTCTTAATTTTTTTGCAAGCCCTATTTGTGCTCCAGTTATTTCAAAAAATTGATTTTTGTTCGCTTGACCCGTGAAGTAATCATATCTAAACTGCTTTGTTCTTGAAACTGATGTTGAAAAAGAAACAGGTTGTCTGCCACCAAGCCAAGGTTCGGAAAAAGAAAAACTGGCAGTATTATAAAATCTATTAGCTTGAAGCCTTAGCGATAGAGCTTGACCATCTCCCATTGGAAGAGGTTTGTATGCTGATTTATCTTTTAATCCTCTAACAGAGAAATTATTAAATGATAATCCTAAAGTTCCAATGAAGCCACCACCACCATAACCTCCTTGTAATTCCACTTGACTAGCCCCTTTTTCTACAAGACCATATTCGATGTCAACAGTTCCTGCATTTGGATCAACATTTTTAAAATCTGGACTGATTTGTTCAGGATCAAAAAATCCCATTTGACCAAGTTCTCTTACTGTTCTAACAATTTGAGATTTACTGTAAATATTTCCAGGCTTAGTTCTTAATTCACGATAAATAACATGATCATTAGTCCTAGTGTTTCCAACAACAGTTATCTTGTTAAAATAAGCAGGCTTTCCTTCAACAACTCTAATTTCAAAATTTATAGTATCATTTTCAACAGAAACTTCAACAGGATTAATATTAGAAAATAAATATCCGTTGTTTTGGTATAAATTTGATAAATCTTCACCATCAGGTTTTGTATTGTCGGATATTCTTTTCTTTAATAAAACACCATTGTAAGTATCTCCCTTGAAAAGACCCAAAGCTCTTGAAAGCTGTGCATCTGAATAGACTGAATTACCAAGAAATGAAATATCTCCAAAATAATACTTATTACCCTCTTGTAAATCAATATTAATTGTTATTTTATTTTTATAAGTAATAACAGAGTCTGTTATTATTCTAGCGTCACGATAACCTTTTTCTTTGTAAAAATCTATTATAGATGTTAAGTCTTCTTTATATTCTTTTTCAATGAATTTTGACTTTTTCCAAAACCTTCCAAATAGTTTTGTTTTAGTCTTTTTCATCTTCTTTTTTAACTTAGAAGATTTTGTAATTTCATTTCCAGTAAAATTAATCTGGTCAATTTTAACTCTGTCCCCAAGGTCAACTTTAATTAACATTTTACTGAAATTAACTTCACTTGAATCCGGCAATATATTTATTGAAACTTTAGTGTTTAAAAAACCGTCTTTTTTATATTTATTTATAATATAATTTTTAGTAGTTTTTATAAAATTTTCAGTAATTTTCTTTCCTTTCTTAAGTTCAGTTTCTGAAACTATAGTTTCGATTTTTGATTTTTTTAATCCGGTAATTTTGAATTCTGAAAGAGTAGGTAACTCTATAATATCTATTTGTATACTTGCTTCTCCATTTTGAACATTAGTAAGATAAAAATTTATATCACTAAATAAATCTAGTTTCCAAAGTTTACTTATTATAGCACTTATTTCTTCGCCTGGAATTCTAATTTTCTGCCCTTCTTTAAGCCCAGTGTAGGTAATTACTGTTTGTTCATTAAAGTTTTTAAGGCCTGATACCGATACATCTTTTAGAATGTATTCATTTCCTTTAATGTACGGGGTTTCTTGAGCAACAGAATTTAAACTTAATAATGCAATTAAAAATATTAATAAATAATTAATACTGCTAACAAGACTTTTTTTCTTACTAATTAATTTTTCCAAATCTTCTTTCTCTTTTTTGGTAATCATCCAAAGCTTCTATAAAATTTTCTTTTTTAAAATCAGGCCAAAGCACGTCAGTAAAATACATTTCAGCATAAGCTATTTGCCAAAGTAAAAAATTACTAACTCTCTTTTCACCACCTGTTCTTATCAAAAAATCAACGCTCGGTAAATTTCGGGTGTAAAGATGCTCATTTATTATGTTTTCATCAATATTTTTTTCAGAAATTATGTTATTTTTAACTTTATTTGAAACTTCTCTGATAGCATTTACAATTTCTTGTTTAGATCCGTAGCTAATTGCCAGATTTAAATTAAGTTTTTTATTGCTTTTTGTTTCACTAATAATGCCCTTTAGTTTTGACTTAGGTTTTTCTTTTAACTTTTCTAAATTTCCAATAACACTTAATTTAATTCCTTTATCAATTAGATTTAATCTTTCCTTTTCTAATGAATAAACTAATAAATCCATAAGCGCACTAACCTCATATTTAGGTCTATTCCAGTTTTCAGTTGAAAAAACATAAAGAGTTAGATTTTTAATTCCAAGTTTCATAGATTGATCTATACAATCTCTAACAGACTTAGTCCCGTTTTCGTGACCAAAAGCTCTTTTTTTACCTATTTTTTTTGCCCATCTTCCGTTACCGTCCATAATTATAGCTACGTGGTTAGGTAAGTGAGTAAAATCTTCTTTATTCATAATCTTTTAATTAGGACAGTAACATTTTTTATTTCCAAAAAGATAAGTTAGTGTAATGCCACTAAAAATATACCAATCTTTACTTAATGTTGAACCAAAATAATCTGATGATGCCATTTGCTTTTGATCTGGATCGCTTCCATCTAAATTATCAGAATTACTGTAATTTGCATTTACTTCAAATGCAATAATAAAACTATTTAAAGGCTTAATTTTATATCCAATTGTTATCGGAAAAGACAAATCTGTTGCATCGCCGTATTTAATTGCTTTAGCAAACCCAGATTCATATCTTAAAAGATCGTATCTAAACAAAGAAACTCCAGAACTTAAATATGGGGTCATTTGTAATGATGAACTATAAATATCAAAATCAACAAAATTAAAATCTATACCTACTCCAAATTCAATTATTCTATTTTTAAAATATTTTCCTCTTTGCGCTCTGTACTCCACAGTCTTTGGCCAATTATCAGAGCTTCCAATTTTAGCATAATTGAACTTCGCTCTTAATGCAATTCTTTCGTTTAAATTTTTTCTAAATATAATCCCAGCAACTACATTGTTAGAAATATTATATGAAAAAGGATGTATGTAAGTGGTTGGGCCTACGTCTCCAATATAATTTGATCCTCCAGCAAAAATACCTATTTCATTATTTTGTGAAAATACAGTCAATGTTGTAAAAAAAATCATGACATGTATTAATATTCTTTTCATAATATGGTCGCAAATATAGACAAAATCAATTTCTGAGAAATCTATATGTTTCTTCTGTCTTCACCCCAAAGTAATTTACTTCTCAATGTCTTATAAAAACTATTATTTTTAAATGAAGCTAGTTTGATTTTATAATTAGCTTTTTTGATTTTGATTTTTACATTATTTTTCAAAGAATTAATTCGAGAATCAAGTGATAGTAAATGCGATTTTTCTCTACCTTCTACTGAAAGTTCAATTTTAATTTCATCTGAAATAACTAGGGGTCTAGCGTTTAAATTATGTGGAGCGATTGGGGTTATAGAAAATGTTTGACTTGACGGAGTCATTATTGGTCCTCCACAACTTAAAGAATATCCTGTTGAACCTGTAGGTGTTGAAACTATTAAGCCGTCAGCCCAATATGTATTTAAATATTCTCCGTTTAATGTAGTTTTAATTTCTATCATTGAAGTAGTGTTTTTTCTGCCAACACTAACTTCATTAAGAGCAAAATTAAAATCAGAAAAATCATTATTATTATCAATGTTTACTTCTAATAAACTTCTTTCTTCTACATTAAATTCACCTTTTAATATTTTCTTTAATTCTATATTTAATAGTTCCTGATTTAATGTTGCTAAAAATCCTAATCTACCTGTATTTATACCTATTATTGGAATTCCTAAATCTCTTACAAAAGAAATAGAGCGTAATAATGTACCATCTCCTCCAATTGTTATCATTAAGTCTACTGTACTATCAAGATCTTCATATGATGAAAATAATTTATGAACATGACTTGTTTTTGATTTTTGTAATAGAACTGAATTGTATTTTTTTTCAATTAATATTTTGATGTTTTCACTTTTACTAATACTTAGTAGCTCTAAAAAAATATTTTTAGATATTTTATCTGCAGATTGACCATATATAGCAATTTTCATTGGAGTCAAGATTTTAATGCAAATTAATTAAAATAACATACAACAAATCTTTAATTTTGAATTATTATGACAAAATTAAGTGTTAATATAAATAAGATAGCTACAATTAGAAATGCTAGAGGAGGAAATAATCCGAATTTGCTCAAGATGGCTAAAGATATTCAGACATATGGAGCTCATGGAATTACAATTCATCCTAGACCCGATCAAAGACATATTACTTACAAAGATGCTATTGATTTACCTAAAATAATCTCTACAGAATTTAATATTGAAGGAAACCCTATTGAACAGTTCGTTGACTTGGTTTGTAAAATCAAACCCGATCAAGTAACATTAGTTCCAGATAGTGTTGATGCTATAACTTCAAATTCTGGATGGGATACACTTAAAAATAAATCATTTTTAAAAGAAGTGGTCTCCGAATTTAAAAATAACGGAATTAGAACTTCAATTTTTATTGACACTGATCTTAAATTAATTGAAGGTGCAAAAAATACAGGTGCGGATAGAATTGAGCTTTACACAGAATCATTTGCTGTTAATTATTTAAAAGGCAATAAAGATGAGATCAATAAATACATTAATGCCTCAATTTTGGCAAATGATTTAGGCATGGGAGTTAATGCTGGACATGATTTAAGCCTTGAAAATATTCGTTTTTTTGTTGATAAAATTCCATATTTAGATGAGGTATCTATTGGACATGCAATAATTTGTGAGTCCTTATATTTAGGAATTGAGAATGTGGTTAATATGTACTTACAAAAAATAAATAATGCTTCTAAAAAGTAAAATTTTTGGAAAAGGAAGTGATGTTCTAATTGTTCTTCATGGGTTTTTAGGAATGTCTGATAATTGGAATTCATTTGCTAAAAAAATTGACAATCAAGGCTTTCAAATTCATTTATTAGACCAAAGAAATCATGGCAACAGTTTTCATAGTAAAGAATTTAACTATAAACTGTTATCAAATGATTTGAAATATTACATAGACTATCATCAAATAAAAAACTTTTCTTTAATTGGCCATTCAATGGGAGGAAAGACAGCTATGATGTTTTCAAGCTGTTACCCAAACGCCATCAATAAATTAATTGTAGTAGACATTTTACCCATCTATTATAAGAACGATTATCAAAATATTTTAAAAGCTCTTAAATCAATAGATTTAGATTCCATAGGGTCTAGGTTAGAAGCAGACAAAGCTTTATCAAGTTCAATTAAATCCCCTTCCTTCAGAGCATTTTTATTAAAAAACTTGAAAAGAATCAGTAAGAATGAATTAGTTTTTAAAATTGATTTAAATATTAATTTGGACTCACTTAATGAAGTCGAAAAAGCATTGCCAACTGATCTTTACTTTGGAGGTGAAACTTTATTTATTAAAGGGCAAAATTCAGATTATATAAATAATCAAAACTTTAAATCAATTCAAAAAATCTTCCCAAAATCTCGACTGGTTGAAGTCTCAAATGCTGGTCACTGGGTTCATGCAGAAAACCTTAATAATTTTGTTGAAGAGACATTACTTTTTTTAAAATCTTAAAAGTTGGTCACCTTTGTAAAAAGACCTATTTTTGCCACCAAATTTGTAAAATATGAAAGTTTCAAAAAAGGATATCGATAAGTTAAACTCAGTACTGTCTGTTGTTATAGAAAATACTGATTACGAATCAAAGGTTGAAGAAGTTCTTAAGGATTATAAAAAGAGAGCTAATATTCCAGGCTTTAGAAAAGGTCACACTCCAATTGGATTAATAAAAAAACAATATGGAGTTTCAGTTAAAGTTGATGAAATTAACAAGTTAATGCAAAAAGGATTAGGTGATTATTTAGGTGAAAAAAAATTAAATATTTTAGGTAATCCTATCCCTGTTGAAAAAAACGATATCGATTGGAATGCTGACAAATTAACTTTTGATTTTGAAATTGGTTTATCTCCTGAATTTGAAGTTTCATTAAAAAATAAAAAAGCGATAGCTTCTTATGAAATTGATGTTGATAAAAAGATGATTGATGATCAAATTAAAAATATTCAAAATCAGTACGGAAAATTAATTGCTCAAACTAAAATAGAAGACGGTTTTGAAATAAATGGAAAATTTTCTAATGAAGAATTTGAAGTTGATAATACATCAAATTTTAAATTGAAAGACATAAAAAGCAAGGCAAATAAAGACAGCTTAAAAAAACTAAATATTGGAGAATCTATTGAACTTAAAACGAAAGGTTTATTTGTTAAGGATTCTGATTTATCATTTCATTTAAAAACAAACGATGATAATAAAGATCAAGTTAAAACTGTAACTTTCTTACTTAATGAGATTAATAAAAGACAACCTGCGGACCTTGATCAAGAATTGTTTGATAAATTGTTTGGAAAAGATACTATTAAGACAGTAACTGAACTTAAAAAGAAATTGAAATCAGATGCTGAACTAAATTTCGTTAATCAGACAGATCAAAAATTATTAAATGATGTAACAGAGCATTTAATTGAAAACACAAAATTTGATTTACCAGATAATTTTCTAAAAAAATGGATGCAGACGGCAGGTGAAAATAAATTAAATGAAAAAGAGGCAGCTTTGGAGTATGAAAAATCTGAAAAAGGACTTAGATATCAATTAATAGAATCTAAATTAGTTGCTCAAAATAATATTAAAATTGATCACAATCAAATAAAAGATTTTTCTAAAGATTTGATTAAAACTCAAATGAAACAGTATGGTCAAAACAACCCTGAAGAAAAAGAGTTAGAATCAATTTCTCAAAGAATTCTTTCTAACCAGGAAGAGGTAAAAAGAATTTCTGATCAATTGTTAAGTAAAAAGTTGATTGATTTATTTAAATCAAATCTTAAGTTTAAAAACAATAAAGTTTCCTACGAAAAGTTTATTGAAATGGCTTATGCTAAAAAATAATTAACTTTAGTTTATTATAAAAAATAATTTTTATGGATTACTCAAAAGAATTTAAAGAATATTCGATTAAACACCATGGTATTAACTCGCTTTATTATGATAAGTTGGTGAGTAGTATGACACCTTATATAATTGAAGAAAGACAGCTAAATGTTGCTCAAATGGATGTTTTTTCCAGACTTATGATGGATAGAATAATTTTCTTGGGTACAGGAATAAATGATTCTATAGCTAATATAATTCAAGCTCAATTACTATTTTTAGAGAGTACTGACAAAGACAAGGATATTCAAATTTATATTAATTCACCTGGCGGTTCAGTTTATGCTGGTTTAGGAATTTATGATACTATGCAATTTATAAATCCTGAAGTTGCAACCATTTGTACAGGAATTGCTGCTTCAATGGCAGCTGTTTTATTATGTGCAGGTCAAAAGGGTAAAAGATCAGGTTTAACTCACTCCAGAGTAATGATTCATCAACCATTAGGTGGAGCACAAGGTCAAGCCTCAGATATAGAAATTACCGCTCGAGAAATAGGAAAGTTAAAGAAAGAACTTTATGAAATTATAGCTAACCATTCTGGTCAGAAATACGATAAAGTTTATGATGATAGTGATAGAGATTATTGGATGAAAGCTCAAGAAGCAAAAAAATATGGAATGATAGATGAGGTTTTATCAAAAAAATAATTCATGTCAGATAAAGATTTAATATGCTCATTTTGTAGTTTGAGTAAATCTCAAACCAACCTACTTGTAGCTGGTCAAGATGCTCATATTTGTGATAGCTGTATAGAACAAGCCTATGGAATAATAATTGAAGAATCTAAAAGAAATAATAATTTAAAAGAAGAAGAAGAACTTACAATTGCTAAGCCAAAAGAAATTAAACTTTTTTTAGACGATTACGTAATTGGACAAGATCACACAAAAAAAATTCTTTCTGTAGCTGTTTACAATCATTATAAAAGATTAAATCATAAATCGTCAAAAAATAATGTTGAGATAGATAAAAGTAATATTCTAATTGTTGGAGAAACTGGTACTGGAAAGACTTTAATAGCTAAAACAATTGCAAGAATGCTTGATGTTCCATTAGCTATTGTTGATGCTACTGTATTAACTGAAGCTGGATATGTTGGCGAAGATGTTGAGACTATTTTAACCAGATTATTGCAAGCTTCTGATTATGATCAAGAAAAAGCTGAAAGAGGAATTGTCTTTATTGATGAAATAGATAAAATTGCTAGAAAAAGTGATAACCCATCTATAACAAGAGACGTTTCTGGCGAAGGTGTTCAACAAGCTTTATTAAAATTATTGGAAGGAACTATCGTTAATGTCCCACCTAAAGGAGGAAGAAAACATCCTGATCAAAAATTTATAGAATTAGATACCCGAAATATTCTTTTTATTGCGGGAGGAGCCTTTGATGGTATTGAAAAAGTTATTTCAAAAAGACTAAATATGCAGGTCGTTGGATATAAAAACCCTACTTCTACCAAAATCAATCAACAAAATTTACTTTCATTTATATCTCCTAAAGATTTAAAAGATTTTGGATTAATTCCAGAAATTTTAGGAAGATTACCTGTACTGTCCTATATGAACTCTTTGGATAAAAAAACATTAAGGTCAATATTAACTGAGCCAAAAAATTCTCTAATTAAGCAATATGAAAAGTTGTTCGAACTAGATGGAATAAAAATAACTTTTACTGAAGATGGACTTAATTATATCGTTGAAAAAGCACTAGAATTCAAACTTGGTGCCAGAGGACTCAGATCTATATGTGAATTAATTTTGAATGATGCAATGTTTGAACTCCCTAGTTCAAAGAGGAAAAAACTCCACATAGATAAAAACTATATTTCTAAAAAATTGTCAAGTTCGAGCTTAAGTATCTTAAAGGTAGCTTCTTAATTAAGTTCAATTAGTTCTTCAATAAGAATTCTATCATTACAAAGTCTTGGTATTTTATTTTGTCCACCCAATTTATTTTTAAATTTTAACCAATCGAAAAATAGTTTTTCTTTAGCAACAATAACTTCTAACCTTCTCATTGTTATGTTTTTGAAACGTTTTGATTTATAATCAGAGTTAGATTTTTGAAGATTTTCATCAAGATCTTCACAAAACTTTGAAATGTTGGCAGGTGCTTTTTCAAACTCAATCATCCACTCATGAAATCCTGATTTCTTTTTACTAATAAATGATGGCGCTACAGTATATTCTACTATTCTAGAATTATGTTTTAAAAGTGTTTTGTTTAAAGCATTTTCAGCATTTTCTATTATGAGCTCTTCTCCAAATGCATTTATAAAACTTTTAGTTCTGCCTGTAATCTTGATTCTAAAAGGATTTAATGATGTGAATTTAACAGTGTCTCCAATTTTATACCTCCAAAGCCCAGCATTTGTAGAAATGATTATAGCATAATTTGTATTTAATTTTACTTTAGATAAATTTATTATTTCAGGGTTTAGTTTATCAAGAACTTCAAACTCAAAGTAAATTCCATAATCAAGCATTAGCAGCATATCGTTATGATCATTTCTATCTTGAATTGCAAAGAATCCCTCAGATGCATTATAAGTTTCATAAAAACGAACATCATCTCCTAACACAGATTTAAATTGATTGATGTAAGGATTAAAATTAACGCCCCCGTGAAAATACACCTCTAAATTTTCCCAAATTTCTTTAATCTTCGTTTCATTTCTATCCTCTAAGATTTTATTTAATAGAATTAGCATCCATGATGGTACTCCAGCTAAACTTGTGATATTTTCACTTAGGGTACTATCTATTATGGCTTTTAACTTCTCGTCCCATTTGTCCATTAAAGAGATCTCATTATTTGGAGCACTTAACATCTCAGCCCACATCGGCAAATTATCAATTAATATTGCAGATAAGTCACCAAAATAATTGTTATTATTCTCGTATAGTTTTTTACTTCCACCAAGTCTTAATGACTTTCCTGAGAATAAATTTGAATTTTCATTATTATTAACATATAAACATAAAACATCTTTACCTGCTTTATAATGACATTCTTCCAAAGATTCTTTACTAACAGGTATGAATTTACTTTTAGAATTAGTTGTTCCACTGGATTGTGCATACCATTTGATTGGAGAATTCCAAAAAATATTTGACTCTCCTTTGATAGACCTCTCTACATACTTAAAAAAGTTCTCATAGTCTGTTAAGGGAATTTTTTTAGAAAATAAAGAATAGTTTTTTATTGAGCTAAAATTATATTTTTTTCCAAATTCTGTATTTTCTGCATTTTTTAAAAGATTAAGTAAAACTTCGTTTTGAACCTCAAGTGGGTATTTTTTAAACAATTCGATTTGATGCATTCTTTTTTTAAGGAACCAAGTCGTAACGGTATTTAGAAAAGAGAAAGGCATTTTAACTATATTTAATATCTAATAATACAAATAAATTTTTTATAAATGTTTAATGGAGTATTAAATAAAATGAAAACTGAAATTGATGATAATTTGAATTATTTTCTAGAACTGGGCGATGATTTTATTAATGTAAATCAACTTTTAGGCTCAAAAATAAAACTATCATTTAGTGGCTACGAATGTTTAAATTGTAAATCTGACTTACAATTATACAGACAAGGACATTGTAAAAAATGTTTTTTTGAATTACCAAGCACAGCAGATTGGATTATGAAACCTGAGCTGAGTAAAGCACACCTTAATATTGAAGATAGAGATTTAGAATTTGAAAAAAGAGTTCAATTAAAACCCCATATTTTATACTTAGCTTTTTCAAGTAATGTTAAAGTAGGAGTAACTAGAAAATCTCAAGTGCCCTATAGATGGATTGATCAAGGTGCCATACAAGCGATTCAAATAGCTGAATTCCCCAACAGATACCTAGCTGGAATATCAGAAGTTCAACTTAAAAATTTTTATGCCGATAAAACAAATTGGAGAGAAATGTTGAAGACAAGTAGTTCCAATGTAGACCTTCAATTAGAAAGTAATAAAGCTTTAGAAAAATTACCAAAAGAAGCTCTAGATTCGATTCAAACCAAAAAATATTCAATTTTTAATATTAACTATCCCGTTAATAAATATCCTGAAAAACCTAAAAGCCTTAATTTACCTAAAGAAAAATCTTTTTCAAGTGAATTAGTTGGAGTTAAAGGACAGTATTTAATATTTAGTGACGGAACTGTTTTTAATGTTAGGTCTAATGAAGGTGTTGTTATCGATTTAGAAATTATTAAATCTTAATTTCTTCACCAATTTTTAAATTAAATTTTTTTCTAAATAAATAAACAAATAGGTATAATATTGGAGTATCCAGAAATGCTATTAAAATTTTAAAAACTATTCCCGAAACAACAAGACCTAAAAAACTATCCCAGCTTAGTACTTCAAAAAGGCATAAAAGTGAAATGACAGTGACAGTATCAATTATCTGAGAGCTAAATGTTGAAAAATTATTTCTTAACCATAGCATTTTTCCTTTGGTCAAGTTTTTCCAAAAATGATAAATTTTAATATCAATAAATTGAGCGAATAGATATGCTAACATAGATGCCAAAACTGCTAATCCGGAAAGTGAAAAAACATTAGAAAATGTTTCATCATTAATCGGAGACGATTCTAGCGCAGGTACATAATTAGAAATTAAAATTATGCTTAATGAAAAAAAAGATGCAAAAATTCCAGCTATTACAACTTGATTAGCTTTTTTTTGACCATATATTTCAGAAATTAGATCAGTTACTAAAAAAGTTATTGGGTAAGGAAGAATGCCAACAGAAAGTTCAAATAATTTTATACCACCAATAGTCATGTCAAATGGATACCAATAAAAAAATTTTTGAAAGATTAAATTTGATACAACTAAAGATGTGATAAAAAGAGCAGCTAAATACAAGTATATTTTTCTAGCTAAATTTTGTTTTTGTTCAGACATTTATTTCAAATAAATAATATTTGTATTACTTGATCAAAGATACTTAAATAAAGATTCTTTTTATTTAATTTGCTAAAGTGAATTTAAATAAAGTATATCTTTCTTTAGGAAGTAATTTAGGAGATAAAATCAAGAATCTTCAAAGTGCGATAAACTTAATTGATACTAACATTGGAGATGTTTTATCAATTTCAAATGTTTATCAAACAAAATCTGTAGGTTTTAAGGGAGATGATTTTTTTAATTGCTGTATTTGTATTGTCACAAATCATAGTCCTAATTTCTTATTAGATAAGTTGTTAGAAATTGAGTTAAGTGAGGGAAGAATTAGATCAAGTTCAAATGAATATGAGTCGAGATTGATTGATATTGATATTTTATTATATGAAGACAGGATTATTAATGAAAATAACTTAACAATTCCTCATCCAAGAATGCACCTAAGGAATTTTGTTTTATATCCTCTATTTGATATTGCAAAAAGTAAAATACATCCAAAATGTAATGATACGATTGCTAAGCTCTTAAATAAGTTAAAATCTAAAGAAATATTAAAATGTGATAAAGAACTGTTATTACCAGTTTTATCAAAATTACAATTATTTAAAAATATTGTAATTGAAGGGAATATTGGAGTTGGCAAAACATCACTTTCAAAAAAACTTTCTAATGATTTAAATAAAGAATTAATCATTGAGGGTTTTATGGACAACCCATTTCTTGAAAAATATTATAATAATCCTGAGAGATATGCTTTAAATGTTGAGCTTACTTTTTTAACTGATCGTTGTCGTCAACTTAATAATTTCAATAATCAGATGAATTTTTTTAGTTCAGGAATAATTGCAGATTATGATATTTTTAAATCTCTTGTTTTTGCAGGTGTTTCTTTAAATGAGATTGATTTTAATCTGTTTAGAAATATTTTTTACTTTATGACTAAAGATTTATTCAAGTCTGATTTGGTAATTTATCTAATGCAATCTTCTGATCAACTTTTAAAAAATATTAGCAAAAGGGGAAGAAGTTTTGAAAAAACTATAAGTAGAAATTATTTAGATAAAATAAATACTGCTTATTTAAAACATATTAAAACTAGTTCTGATTTAAATGTCGTTTATATAGATGTTTCTGATTTAGATTTTGTTGAATCTGATGAAGATTACATGAAACTATTATTCAGAATTAAGAATACTTTAACTAAGTCTTTTAAAGAATTCCCATATTAAAATACCTGAGCACACGGAAATATTTAAAGAGTGTTTTGTGCCAAACTGAGGAATTTCAATTACTTCATCAGATAAATTAATCGCATTTTCAGAGACGCCTTTAACTTCATTTCCAAAAATTAAAGCATGCTTTAAGTTTTTATCTAAACTAAAAGAAGTTAGTTTTTTTGATTTATCAGCTTGTTCAACACTCCAAATAAAAAATTTATCTTTTTTTAGTTTAATTAAAAGATCAGAAATATCTTCATGGTATTCCCAATCTACACTTTCAGTTGATCCTAAAGCGGTTTTATGGATATCCTTGTGAGGAGGACTTGCAGTAATTCCACATAAATAAATTTTTTCAATCAAAAACGCGTCACTTGTTCTAAATACTGATCCAATATTATTTAAACTTCTTATATCGTCAAGAATAATAGTTAGTTTAGTCTTTTCTGATTTTTTAAATTCATCAATACCTTTTCTGTTAAGCTCGATGTTTTTTAATTTTCTCATAAATTCAATCTCATATTTATTAAGATTCTACAAAGTAATAGATTAAAAAATTAATTAATGCTATTTTAGCTTTAATTCATACAGACTTGGAAAAGAAAGTAACACCCTTAATGCGTCAATATTATAAAATAAAGGATAAATACCCTGACGCCTTATTATTATTTAGAGTAGGCGACTTTTACGAAACATTTCATGATGATGCAGTTAAGGCTTCTTCAATTTTAGGAATAATATTAACAAAACGCGGAGCTGGAAGTAACAGCGAAACAAAATTGGCAGGGTTTCCTCATCATTCACTAAATACATATCTACATAAATTAGTTAAAGCAGGAGAGCGTGTTGCCATATGTGAGCAATTAGAAGATCCAAAAAAAACCAAATCTATTGTCAAAAGAGGGGTTACTGAACTAATTACACCTGGAGTTGCTTTAAATGACGGAATTTTAGAACAAAAATCTAATAATTTTTTAGCATCTGTTTTCAATATTAAAAATCATTATGGGGTATCTTTTTTAGACATATCAACTGGAGAATTATTAATAGCTGAAGGAAATTTAGAATATGTTAAAAATCTTCTATCTAACTACGATGCTAAAGAGATTTTAGTTTGTAAAAAAAACAAATCTACTTTTACCAATGAATTCGGGAATTATAGCTCAATATTTTATTTTGATGATTGGGTTTTTAATAAAGACTTTGCATTAGAAAAAATTAAAAATCATTTCGATGTTTCCAATTTAAAAGGATTTGGAATAAATGAAAGCAACGTAGGGCTTTTAGCCTGTGGATCTATTTTACATTATTTAGATGAAACTCAGCATAAAAAATTAGAACATATTATTAAAATAAATCAGATAATTGACAGTAGTCATGTCTGGATGGATCAATTTACAGTTGCTAATTTAGAATTGATTTATAGTAACTCAAAAGAGGGGAAATCACTTATTGACATAATTGATTATACATCTAGCCCAATGGGTGCAAGGATGTTAAAAAGATGGCTTATTCATCCCTTACTTGATTTGAAAAAATTAAATTTTAGACATAGTTCAGTTGATGAAATAATAAAAAATAAAGACTTGTTATTTAGTCTTCAATCGGAATTACGATCACTTTCAGATTTAGAAAGAATAATTGCTAAAGTCGTTACATTTAAAATTTCACCAAGAGAATTAGTTCAATTAAAAGAATCTTTAACTAAAGTCAAATCTATAAAAGATCTCTTGTCAGATAAGTCCTTAATAAATTTAAACAAAATTAATTCTTCTCTAGATTGCTGTGAATCTATTATAAAGTTGTTAGAACAAACTTTGAGTAATGAAGCTCCAGTAAATATTAAAAAAGGAAATGTTATAAAAGAAAACTTTAATTCAGAATTAGATGAATTGAGAAGTTTGTCTATTTCAGGAAAAGACTATCTAAACAAAATTTTAGAAAGAGAAAAAAACAATACTGGAATAACATCACTAAAAATAAGTTTTAATAACGTTTTTGGATATTTTATTGAGGTTAGAAACATACATAAAGATAAAGTACCGGAGGATTGGATTCGTAAACAAACTTTAGTAAATGCTGAAAGATATATAACAAGTGAATTGAAAGATTATGAAGCTAAAATTTTAGGAGCGGAAGAAAAAATTTCAGTTCTAGAATCAAAACTTTTTGAAGATCTAATTATTGAATTAGTTAAAGATGTAGAAGTAATTCAAAATAATTCTTTTTGGTTAGCTAATTTGGATTGTCTTGTCGGATTTGCAAATTTAGCTTTGAAAGCTAAATACACTAAACCAATACTTAATAATTCAAAGGACTTAGAAATTACGAAAGGCAGGCATCCTGTTATTGAATCACAGCTTCCACAAGACAGTCCTTATATTCCTAATGATCTAAAGCTTTGTGATAAAACCAATCAAATTTTGATGATAACTGGGCCAAACATGTCTGGAAAATCAGCAATTTTAAGACAAACTGCACTGATTGTATTATTAGCTCAAATTGGTAGTTTTGTTCCTGCTGAAAAAGCAAAAATTGGCATTATTGATAAGATTTTTACAAGAGTTGGAGCTAGTGATAATATATCAGCTGGGGAATCTACTTTTATGGTTGAAATGAACGAATCTGCTTCAATTATTAATAATATTTCTAAAAACAGTTTAGTTCTTTTAGACGAAATTGGAAGAGGAACAAGCACTTACGACGGTATTTCAATTGCTTGGGCAATAGCAGAATTTCTACATGATCATCCGTATAAGCCTAAAACATTATTTGCAACTCATTATCACGAGCTTAATATGATGGCTGATTCTTTTGAAAGAATAAATAATGTAAATGTTTCTGTTAAGGAAACAAAAAACAGTGTGATATTTTTAAGAAAACTTGTTCCAGGTGGAAGCGCCCATAGTTTTGGAATTCATGTTGCTCAAATGGCTGGAATGCCAAAAGGATTGATTTTGTCAGCAAAGAAAATGTTAAAAAAATTAGAGAAATCTCATAATGTTGGAAATGATATTTCAAAAGACAACGAATCTGAAATGCAGCTAAGTTTTTTTAATTTAGATAACTCTAAACTTGAGGAATTAAAAGAAGATTTAATATCATTAAATATTGATGAATTAACCCCTATTGAGGCATTAATTAAATTAAATGAAATAAAAAGAATTTTAAAATCTTAATTAAACTTATTATTAGTTACTTTTTTTGAATTTTTATTTTACATTTGCAATCCAATTTGCGAAAGTAGCTCAGGGGTAGAGCATCACCTTGCCAAGGTGGAGGTCGCGGGTTCAAATCCCGTCTTTCGCTCTGAAAAGATACTGCTCGAGTGGTGGAATTGGTAGACACGTTGGACTTAAAATCCAATGAACAGTAATGTTCGTATGGGTTCAAGTCCCATCTCGAGTACTAAACAGGAGACATTAGAAATTTTGTCTCCTGTTTTATTTTTAACAATTTGTAACACATTAATTTTCTTGTAGATGTACCCAAAACTTTCCTTAAACTTTGGGGCTCAATATTTTCTTTCGCCAAATTCCATTTTTTCTTCAAATACCGAAATCAATAATTTGTTTTAAAGAATTATATTTATATAACATATTAATTATGAAAAAATTAATTCTACTCTTATTATTTTCTCAATCAATAGTTTTATCACAAGAAAGTATTAAACCTTATATGCCACTAAGTGGATCTTGGGTTCTAGATAAATCGTTTAGTGACGAGTTCAATAAATCTAATTTAGATGAAGCAATGTGGTGGGATTTTAATCCTGCATGGCATGGTAGAAAACCTTCACATTTTGCACGATCAAACGTTAAAGTAAAAAAAGGGTTATTAAGATTATCTGCCAAAAATTTAGATCCTAAAAAAGTTAGTATTCAGGACAAATCCAGAGGATATGATAAATTTAGCACTGCAATTATAAAGAGCAAAAAAAAAAGTTATTATGGATATTATGAAGCCAGAGCAAAGTCAATGAAAGCAGCTGTTTGTAATGCATTTTGGTTATATGACCCATTAGTTGAATCTGTTAAATATAGAGAAGGAGAATATTCTGAAGAGATTGATATTTTTGAAGTTTTTGGAAAAGCAAATAAAAAAGAAAATCAAAGAGCATATTATGCAGCAGTACATCGTTATCAAACTCCCTATGTAGAATCCATGGTCAATAAAAAAAAATATAAGTTAGAAAATAGGTTTACTCGATTAGAAGTTCCATTTGATTTTTATGAAGACTTTCATATTTATGGATTACTTTGGATGCCAGATAAATTAGTTTGGTATTTTGATGGTAAAGAAGTTTTTAGAAGAAAAAACGATTTTTTTAAAAGACCACTACATATAATATTTGACGCAGAAATTATGGAAAAATGGGACGGGCTTCCTGACAGAGAAGACCTACCAAGTACTTTTGAAGTTGATTATGTAAGAGTTTGGCGACCTATTAATTAAA
>CABXBY010000006.1 GCA_902510655.1 uncultured Bacteroidota bacterium
TGCAACCAATGTATAATTTAATTGCATTTTATTGTTTAAGTTTTTTATAGTCACCTTGGAAAGTACTAAAACTTTGCTAAGGTCCAATTGAGATTCGTCTATTAGTCTAGCATTAGATAAGACAGCTTCTAATTTAGAGATTTTCATCTCTAACATTCCTTGCGCCTCTTTTGCTGCATCATATTCTGCATTTTCACTCAAATCACCTTTATCTCTAGCCTCTCCAATAGCATTTGAGGCTTTTGGTCGTTCTATATCTTTTAGATGATTTAATTCATCTTTAAGTTTTTTTAAACCCTCTTTCGTGTAATAAGAAACATCACTCATAATCATTATTTTAAAACAAAAAATCCCTATTAATATGGGATATTAGGTAAATATACGAAATTATTAAATCTATAAATTTTTAACTAATTTCATAAAATTATGAATTACATGAAACACGTATTGATTTTGATTGTTTTTTTAATCTGTTCATGTTCAAAAAACGAAATAAACAGAAACCCATATCTTCAAAATATTAGTTTTGAAAAAACAATAAATCTAAATTTACCACAATACGACGATTTAAATTATAACGGGGGAGCTGTCTATTTAAACTCTGGAGGAATAAAAGGGTTAATCTTGTTCAATTTTAGTAACCAAATATTTGCTTGGGAAGCAAGTTGCCCTAATCAGTACCCTTCGTCTTGTTCAACTATGGAAATAGACGGAGTACAAACGGTTTGCAATTGTGATGATTATAAATACAGTTTAGCAACTGGACAGTTACTTTCGGGCTCAGAAACAAATTCCTATCCTATGAAATTATATTTTTCTGAAAAAAATGGTAATTCAGTCCGAATATCGAACTGAATTACCAAATAAAATTAAAATTTATAGTTTAGACCAAAAGAGATGTTTCTTCCCATTTCGTGGATACCCATCTTTTTAAATCTTGACAAATGATCGTAGTACTCTGTATCTAATAAATTATTAATTGACCAGACAAAACCTAACTTATTGTTAGTTAGATTAAATTCATGACTACCTGAAAGATTCATTAGCAAGTATGAATCTGTTGCAGTTTCAAATTGTCCAACATTATTTTGTTTTCCTTTAGAAATGATACTAACCTTGAAATTATTACTATCAAAATCTAAATTAAATGCATGTTTGAAAGTAAAAGGCGAGATAAATGGCAAGTAACCACCCTCAGCTTTTTCTCCCGATACATACTCAAAAGAGGTTTTATAAGAAAGCCAATCCAATGATGTAGATTTAGAAAAATAAAGTTCACCACCCATCAAAGAAGCATCAGTTTGAGAATAATTATAAACTGGCATCGAGCTAATAGTTTGTCCTGTTGGCTCTAAATAGATATAATCTTGAACAGAATTATAGAAAACATCTAAACCAAAACTAGAATCTGAACCAAAAGAGGATATAGAAATTTCAGTTTGAAAGTTTTTCTCCTCGATTAAATTTCTGTCACCTATTTCATATTGAGCAGTTCCATGATGAACTCCATCTGAAAATAACTCTGAAAGATTAGGTGCTCTATAACCATTTGAAAAGTTAAGTCTAAAAATTTTATTTTCTGAAAAATCTCTTTTAAAACCTAAAGAAGCATTTAAACTATTAAAATTCTTGTCAAAATCTGATGTAGTTATCTTTCTATTATCAGTTCTTAAACCAATTAAAACATCCCATTTTGAAGCGTGTATATGAGATAAAGCATAAATACCAAAATCTTTTTTATCAGCGTCAGGAATTAATTCTTCCTCTCCAAAATTAGTATTAGTTTGCGACAACACATTAGCTCCGAAAACTAATTCAAGTTTTTCAGATTTTGGGAAAATATATTTTATATCAAAAGTTGTCGTTTCTAAATCCATACTTAATGCTGGTCCCTCTCCGTGCTCGTCGTGATCGTCATGATCATCGTCGTGATCATCATCATCATGATCGTCATCGTCGTGATCATCATCATCATGATCGTCGTCATCGTCATGATCATCATGTCCCTCTTCTTCG
Organism: uncultured Bacteroidota bacterium; assembly: GCA_902510655.1. Taxonomy (GTDB): domain Bacteria; phylum Bacteroidota; class Bacteroidia; order Flavobacteriales; family Flavobacteriaceae; genus MAG-121220-bin8. Next base: position 2,017 of record CABXBY010000006.1, read on the forward strand.
TGATGTCCAAATTCTTTTCTTTTGTTCGAGCTAAAACCTAATGTAAATTCAATCTCAGATCTATTTTCAAACAGGAATCTGTTTTTCCAACTAATCATAGTATTTGTTAAATCCTGATAACTTTTCTCTTCCTCATGTTCTTCATGATCTTCATCATGATCATCATCGTGATCATCATCGTGATCGTCGTCGTCGTGATCATCATCATCATGATCGTCGTCGTCGTGGTCGTCATGATCATCATGGTCATCATGATCTTCCTCACCATGAGGAATTCCAATTTCAGAATCATTAATGTTAACACGTAGATCAGATATAAAATTGTCTGAAGTGTAACCTAATCCAAATTTTAAATCACTATTTTTAAAGTAAGTATTTTCAACTTCACCATCTGGGGTGTTAAAATCCTTATTATCAACAAGACTGGCTTGAACCAAATAAGATAATTTATTTGAACCTCCTTTAATGCCTAAATTAGTTGTAAGACCTTGATAATTTGAGTTATAAATAGTTCCTAGCTCTATTTCAGATCCATCACCATTGTAATACGAATCTGGATTAACGTATAGAACTCCACCAATTGCATCAGATCCATATAAAACAGACATTGGGCCTTTAATAACTTCTACTGATCCAACTCCAAAACCTGAAATTTCCATTCCATGTTCACCTCCCCATTGCTGGTTCTCAACTCTCATAAATTGATTAAAAACAGTAACACGGTTTGAGGATAAACCTCTAATTACAGGTTTAGAAATACCAGGACCTGTAGAAATTATAGAAACCCCTGGGATTTCTTGAATTGCATTTGAGAAGTTTAGTCTTTTTATGTAGTTTAAATTGTTTAAGTTTAATTTACTTACTTTAAGTACATTGTTTTTTACAGACTCTTTGAAAGGAGTAGACACTACTACTTCCTTAAGATCAACAGAAATTATAGAATCGTTTTCTTGGTTGTTTTGGGCTGTAATTTTATTTATGCTAATTATTAGTAATGCCAATAAGGCAAATTTTGTAATATTTTTCATTTGTATATTTAATTATTTTGATTGATTTGATCGATTAAATTTAGCAATCAACTGGGGGACCTCTGGAATCAAAATAATTTAAATAATTTGAAAAAACTATATAATTATAAGTCGCATTGTTCTTATAATTAATTGAAAAATCGTTAAATGAATAGTTATTAATATTAGAATTAAATTCAATATCTAACCTAACAAAATCACATGTACAACAATCTATTTCAGCTTCATGAAAGTGAAGGTTTTGTTCGGAACACGTAAAATGATCTTCTGATAAAAAGTGATTTAAGCCAAAAATTGAAGGGAGACTTAAAATTCCAATAAGAATAATACTTATTACTTTTTTCACACTGCAAAATTAACAAAATTTAAAGTTTAAGAGTCAATCCTATTAAAAAATTTCTTTCAGCCTGTGGATAGTAGCCAGCTCCATCGAGAGTTTTAACCTGTCCAGGGTTTGACCATGTATCTTCATAAGTGTAATAATATCCATTTGAAACAAATTCTTTATCAAAAATATTATTAATCAGTCCTGAAATTATAATTTCATCAAAAATAGAATTTGAATTTAGAGTGTAACTAAAGTTTATATTGTTTACAAAATAACTATCAAGAATTGAATTAACAGCGTCTGTATTACCCATATATTGTTTTCCTACATATTTTGAAAGAAAACTAATCATTGTATTATCATTAGGAGAAAAAATTAATGAATTTGATGCTATTAGATCAGGTGAAAATGATATACTTGTTTTCCCAAAATCAAATATTGCTCCATCAAAATTTGATAAAATTTGCTTATTCTTATTAGAGCTTAAAGTTAGATTTGAATTGATTAAAAAGTCTTCAGAAAGTTTCAAACCAGCCTCAAATTCAATCCCTTTTCTATAACTCGACCCACTATTAGTCCTAATTGGAGTACCTACATCATCTAATTCACCAGTAAGAACTAATTGTTCATTGTAAAGCATGTAATATCCGTTTAAATTAAGTTTTAGACCATTTTTTCTAAAACGCCAGCCAAATTCGAAATCGTTTAGTTGCTCTGGTTTAATATTTATATTACTTTCATAATCACTACGACTAGGCTCCCTATTAGCTCTAGAGAAAGAACCATAAAGCATAGATGCTGGACTAAGTGTTAATGATAAACCAAATTTTGGATTGAAAAAACTGTAAGACTGATCAATTAACATATTAACCAAGTCTGAAGTTATTCCAGAGGTTTTATAATTTAATTTTCTAAGCTGAAAATCTCCGTAAAACTCTAATTTTTCATTTAATAAATATGAAGCTTTAGCAAAAATACTGAAATCAGTTTTTTTACCATTTCCATCGTAATATCTATCTCTTACAGAACTGTTTTTACTAAAGTTTCTAGCCCAAATAACCTCACCATAGTGATCGCCACTATAAGTACTGTATGAGCTATTAAAAATTAAATCAAGTTTGTTTGTTTTGTAATTTACTGAAGCATTCAAAACATAGAAATTATTATCTAACCAACGTCTTCTTATTAAATCTGTTGTTCCTGTCTGATTTCCTTGTTGATCAATATCCGAAACTAATATTCCACCATAGGTGTCAATAGAATCATCCTCTCTAAATTGTTCAAAATACCCACGGCCATATGTATGATTAAGTCCTAGATTTGTTGACCACTTCTCGTTTAATTTTTGATTCCAGTGAAATTGATAATGATCTTGTTTATAATTATCAATTTCATTTTCATAAGTATATGGGTTCTGCCTTCTATTTTCCAAAAGTTGATCCTTGGAAACACCGTACCAAGATTGGTAAGTTTTTTCATGTCCTCCAAATGTTAATGCTTTAATTAAAGTATTTCCTTTACTGTAAGCTCCTTGTATAAAATATGATTTTAAATCTGAGTATGCTCTGTCTATATAGCCGTCAGAATCAATTTTAGATAATCTTCCAGAAAGCTCAAACGAATCGTTTAATTGACCAGTACTAAATTTAACTGTGTGCTTTAAAGTATTGTAACTTCCAACTGAATTAGAAATTTCTGCAAAAGGATTTTTTGAAATTGCATCCGTAAGTATGTTAATACTTGCTCCAAAGGCACCCGATCCATTTGTTGATGTTCCTACACCTCTTTGAACTTGCAAGTTTTCAACAGAGGATGTAAAATCTGGTAGATTGACCCAGTAAGTTCCGTGTGATTCTGGATCATTAAAAGGAATACCATTTATAGTAATATTTGTAGACTGAGCGCTTACTCCTCTAATTCTTATTCCAGTGTAACCAATACCTGCACCAGCATCAGAAGTAGTTACTGTAGATGGTAAAAAAGATAATAAAACAGGCAAATCTTGCCCTAAGTTTTTTGAAGATAGTTCAGATTTAGAAATATTAGAGTGTGTAATTGGACTAGAATATTTTACTCTTATGGATTTAACAATAACTTCATCTAAGTTCTGTTTAGTACCTTGAATTGTATCATTTATTTGATCTTGGGAGTACTGATTAAAAGCTATTAATAAGGATAAAAAGTATATACTATTTTTCATATTTAAATTAATGATAAAACAGGAATATACTTAGAGTAGTTCAATTTCCCTCTCCAAAATTACTTGGCAGGTTCATTGGGTATAATCTCAGCCGTAGCACCCCATTTAATTATCTTTCAAATATATAATAAAAAGAAAAAAGAGCTATTGTTTTTTTAATAATTCGTCTATTTCTTTGGTTGCAATTCGCATTCTGTTATCAACATTTCCTGAAACTAAAATGTAAGGCTTATCGTATTTAATCAAGGCTTTCTTAAACGCATTAAACATTTCTTCTCGGTTGTTGGGACGATCTCTTAAATCATCTTTTTCCCATGGAACGTCTATATCGGTAAGGATATACAAGTCGTATTTATTTTCAATTGCATATTTTTCTAAAAGAGGATCACAAAATCCGTCATAGTACGTTTCAGAATAAACTTTTGTTTCCAACAAGTCAGTATCACAAATTAATAACTTTGTAGATTTTTGTGAATATTCGTTTTCTAATTTAATTTGTCCAAATGCAATTGGCAGAAGATCATCTAATTCACAAATTTTATTTTCTTTATCCCACTTTTCTTGTAAATACTCTCTAGCAAATTCTTCTATCCATAACACATTATAATGAGTAGCTAGTTTTCTTGATAATGTAGTTTTTCCAGATGACTCGGGACCAAAAACAACTACTTTTAAGCAGCTTGTTTCGATTTGTTTAAGATGTTTTTCCATGAGTAATATCCTGCAATAGCAATAAATGTAAAAATTAAGTATTGTAAGCTAGTAAAAGTAAATCCTTTGTAAAAATAAAGAGGAATTGAAATAATATCAGCTATAATCCAGAAAATCCAATTTTCAATTTTTCTTTTAGCCATTAACCACATACCAACAAAAAATATTGCAGTGGTTAGATTATCAATGTACGAGGTAATAGTACCCCACTTATCAAAATAAACATACACTAGATAAACAAACACTAATGATGAAAGAAAAATTATTAAACCAATTTTCTTTTCATTTGAAGATGCTGTAGTAATAGGAGTTTCGATATCGTTCTTTTTTCTTGTCCAAACATACCACCCATAAATACTCATAATAAAATAGTAAGCGTTTATGAGCATATCTCCTAAAAGAACCCATTTATAAAGTAGATATATAAAAATTGATGTAGATATCATTCCTGTTGGGAATACAAGAATATTATTGTTTTTTGAATACCAAACACTTAATAATCCAAAAATAACAGCTGTAATTTCTAAAATAATATCAATAGTTTGAGACTGTGAATATTGTTCAAACAAAAAATTAAGAATTTCAGACATGGTTTATTTTTAAAAAATTAGTCTATTTGTTTAGCAATACAACAAATGTATTGTGAAAAATTATAAATTTCAATACTATAATTTTCTGAAATTTCGTTATTGAAAATCAAAACAGTGGCTTTATTGAACTCTTTATTTACAGATTTAATTATTATGTTTTTTTTAAAATCTATTTTATTATGTCCAAACGCTTTATATACAGCTTCTTTAATTGACCAAACTTTAGTAATATTTTCAACAGAACTCTCCTTGATTAAAGCTAAATCCGGTTCTGAAACAAATTTCTTAGATATATTTAAAATTTTAGATCTAAATTTTTCAATATCAATTCCAACTTTAACATCGGAAACAATTACTCCACAATAATCAAATGAGTGACTAATTGAAATAAATTTATTATTTAAAAGATGTGGTTTACCATTATTATCATAAAATAAAATCTCGTTATTAATATTATGCAAGCTTAGAAGATTTTGAACTCCTAAAAACTGCTTTTTCTGGCTTGAAGATTTAATTAGATCTAATCTTAATTTAGAGCTAATAGATAAATTTACTAAGTTATTTAATTGGGTTTCTGTTTCTGATAATTTCCAAAGTAGCAAATCATTTGAAATAGAATCATTAATTACAGAAATAGGCATAGTTAAAGGTATTAACTATATTTTATCTGACAACAAATAATAATTTGTTTTATGCTTCGAAAGGTACTATTGAAACAAAAGACTTATTGTCTTTCTTTTTAGTAAACTGCACTATTCCATCAACTCTAGCGTGTAAAGTGTGATCTTTACTTACATAAACGTTATTTCCTGGCTTGTGAGCAGTTCCTCTTTGACGTACAATAATATTACCTGCAATAGCAGCTTGACCTCCAAAGATTTTTACACCAAGTCTTTTCGATTCTGATTCTCTACCGTTTTTAGAACTACCTACACCTTTTTTATGAGCCATTTTGAATAATTTTTATTACTTCTTAGTTACTGTTTTTTTTGTTGCAGTTTTTTTAGCAGCCGGCTTTTTAGCAGTGGCTGTTTTTTTTGCAACTGGTTTTTTAGCAGCTACTTTTTTAGCTGGAGCATCAGTTTTAGAAGTTTCAGTTTTAGCTTTAGCTTTTACTGCTTTTTCTAATATATTTTCTACTACAATTTGAGTTAAAGCTTGTCTGTGACCATTTTTAACTTTGTAACCTTTTCTTCTTTTCTTTTTAAAGACGATAACTTTGTCATCTTTAAGATGCTTAACTATTTTAGCTTGAACGCTAGCACCTTTAACAACAGGATCACCAAGAACAATCTTACCTGAATTATCCAACATTAAAATGTTATCAAAACTAATTTTTGATCCTTCTTTACCATCAAGTCTATTTACATAAACTTTTTGATCTTTTTCAACTTTAAATTGTTGACCGGCTATTTCGACTACTGCGTACATACTGATAATTTTGTTAAAAAACGTGTGCAAATATACAAGGATTGATTATATATAACAACTATTAAGAGTAAAATATACTAGACCGCTAAAACATTCCATAATTGGGTGTTATATATATAATTTACAGAGTTATTATTTCTATTTATTAGATTTTTTATTAGCTAAATACACACCTGTTAATATAATTACAGTGGCAAAGAATTGATTTAAGGTAAATACCTCGCCATCAAGCAAACCCCAAAACAAAGCAACTATTGGCAATGTATAAGTTACAGAAGAAGCAAAAACTGGAGAGGCAATTTGAACAAATTTATTAAATAGAATTTTTGCAAAAACAGTTCCAACAATTGATAATATAAGAAGACAAAATAAAGCAACTTTAACATCTTTATCATTGATATTAATTTGCTTATAATCAGACATAAGAAATATTACTACAGCAAGAGGAAATATAAAAATAAAATTTCCTACAGTTATGGCAACTGCAGAAACATCTTGCAAATAAACTTTTAACAAATTCACTTGAACAGCATACAAAACAGATGCAAAAATTATAAAAAAGACATACAATAAATTTTGATCAGGATTAATGACTGAACCTTGATACATTAACAACACAGAACCTATTAAACCAATAATAACACCTGATATTTGTTTTGAATCAATTTTAAAGCGATAAAATCCAACCCCAATAAGTAATGTAGCCAACGGAGTTAATGAATTTAAAATAGCGGCCAGAGCACTGTCTATTTCAGTCTGAGCATAAGCAAATAAAAAAGGAGGAATGAAAGAAACCAAGCCTGTAATTAAAATCCATTTCCATTTGTCTCTAGGAATAGTTTTTAAGCTAGAATAACCGATTGCAAGCAATAAGACAGTGGATATTATGGTTCTTAAACTTCCTACTTGTAAAGGGCTTAATCCAATTAATGCTTTCTTTATTAAAATATATGAACTACCCCAAACAAATGACAAAATGAGTAAATAGATCCATTTTAAATTCTTATTCTCCATTTAATAATTTATTTCCATTTAAAAGTTTGTATCATTTTTCTTATTTCATTATTTGCTAAATAAATTGAAGGAAGTAAAGAATCGTAATTAGGTTTAGAATCAAAATACAAAGACCCTGTTAAATAAACTGAAATTGAGTCTGTAATATAAAAACGAGTATTGGAGGGAGCATTACCTGTAAATGAATAATATTTTGCAAAAACTTTATTTTTAAGATCATTAAACTCACTTACATTAACACTAAAAGCATTAGAAGAGTTTTCATTAATTTTTTTTTTAAAATCTGAGTCAATTAAATTAAAATTGTTCTCAATTAAAATCGGACTTAAGTATATAGTAGAATTTAAAGAACTGTTTATAATTTTAATATTACAATTTTCAGAATCTAGATCATTTTTAGAATTTACAAAAAATGAATATCCGCAATTACTATTGTAGTTAATATAATTAGGTTCTGTTAATTCATTGTAAAAAAAAGCTTTTGGTTTTGGAATTGTTGACTGGTTTGAGCAGCTAAAAAGAAAAATAAAAAAAAACAATATTTTTTTCATTATTTTTTGATTTTTACCATAACATTTTTAATTCTTTTTCTGTTCACTTCAACCACCTTGAATTCAATACCCTTAAGTTTAAGCTTGAAATTCTTTTTTGGAAAAAATCCGATTTGTTCAAGTAAAAAACCTCCTAAAGTTTCTGAGTCACCTTTAATGTTTTCGAATACTTTATTATCACTAATTTTTAAAATTCTGTATAAATCTGTAAGATTTACTTTGCCTTCAAAAACAAAAGTAGAGTTATCTATTTTATTATAAATTATATCATCTTGATCGAACTCATCGTTAATTTCACCAACTATTTCTTCAACAATATCATTCAAAGTAATAATTCCAGAATTTCCGCCATACTCATCAACAACAATAGCCATATGATTTTTTAATTTTTGAAATTCATTTAACAAATCATCGAGTTTTTTATTTTCAGGGATAAAATAAGGCTCTCTAATTAATGTTATCCAATTAAAATTTTTCTCATTTAAATGAGGGAAGAGATCTTTTAAGTATATAACTCCAGTAATATTATCAATAGTTTCATCATATACCGGAATTCTAGAATACCTGTTTTCTCTTACTTTTTGGATAAGGTCGTTGTAAGACATTGTTTTAGACACTGAAAAAACATCAATTCGTGGCTTCATAACTTGCTTAACCTCAGTACTTCCAAAGGATATAATTCCTTTTAAAATCTTTTTCTCTTCTTTTGACGTCTCATTTTTATCAGTTAAATCAAATGCGTCAGAAAGCTTATCAACCGATAATTTAGGTTTTTTAAACACTAGTTTATCTTGAATAAACTTAGTCATTTTACTCATTGGTATTGTAATGAAAAAAAACAAATATTTATCGATAAACTGAACTGGGAAGGCCATTTTTTTTGAAAATGAGATGGGTTTTCTATTTGCATAAACTTTAGGAAGAATTTCACCAAATAATAGTATTAAAGCGGTAATAAATCCAACTTCTAGGATAAAGTTTAACCAATTTGGCAAGAAAACTAAATCAAATAATTGACCAAAGGAGGCTAAAAGCAAAACTATAGAAATATTTATAAAATTATTAGAAACAAGTAATGTTGCTAGCAATCTTCTTGGATTACTTCTTAAAAGAGCTATGAGTTTTAAGTTCTTGACGTTAGAACTTGATATTTTTTTTAAGTCCGATTTAGAAAGAGAAAAAAAAGCAACTTCAGATCCAGAAACAAGAGCAGAACATATTAAAAGAACAATAATTAATAATATTTTGATTAAATCAGGATATAAATCTATCAACAAAAAGGAAATGACCAAATTATATATGATTAATTAAAATGGCAAATCATCTGAATCATTTTCAGAAACGGATGGATTTGATTGAGAAGTAATCGTTTCATTGTTTACTGAAGGTGATTCGTTTACATCGGATTTATTTGAAAGAAAATTGAATTCATTTACATGAATTTCAGTAGAATATCTTTGAACTCCATCCTCAGATTGCCATTTTCTAGTTTTAATCTTTCCTTCAACGTATATTTTATCACCTTTACTTAAATACTTTTCACATACTTCAGCAGCTTTATTTCTAACAACAACATTGTGCCATTCAGTATTAGAAACTTTTTCTCCTGTTGTTTTGTTTGTATAGTTTTCATTTGTTGCAATTGGGAACCTTCCAATACAGCCTCCTCCATCAAAATGATGCATTTTAACTTCATCACCTAAATTTCCAATTAACATTACTTTATTTAAAGATCCGCTCATAATATTTATTTATACTCAAATATAACAAATTACTTCAAGAATTTATTGAATGTTTCAATAAATGAACTAAGAGGTTTTGGAAAAGGAAAATTTGAAAGTTCCCCTAAATAAATGCTGGAATCATTTAATTTTTCAACATGATTAATCCAAAAATTTATTTTCAAATTCTGATGTGATAATTTATGACTTACTGAATCTACAAGTTTCAATCCAGTTATTTCAAGAAATGGAAGTTTATTTAATTTCAAATAATCTTGCATTAAAGATTTATTTAAATTTTTATCAGTTTCAATTAATGGAAATTGATAAAGATTTTGCCAAATGTCTTTCTCAACTCTCTTCTCTACCATTATCTTTTTATTCTTATCAATTATTAAAAAATAATTTAAAAATCTAGATTTTGGTTTAGAACTTTTTTTTTTGACCGGAAAATCAAAAACTCTATCATTTTTAAAAGAAAAACAAACCTTATTATATATGCAATTTTTACAATTTGGAGTTTTAGGTTTACAAACTAAAGCCCCAAATTCCATTATGGCTTGATTAAAATCACTGGGATTATTTACGCTAATAAGTTTATTTAGAATAATCTTAAATTCCCTTAAAGAACTAGAGGTGTTAATAATTGTAGAGATTCCAAATAATCTTGATATGAAGCGGTAAACATTACCATCAACAACTGGATGTAATTCATCATTTGAAAACGAACTTATAGCGCTAGCTGAATAATCTCCAATTCCTGGAAGTTTAATAAGCTCATTGTAAGAATTAGGAAACTTAGAATTATAATTTTTTACAACAATTTTTGAGGCTTTGTGTAAATTTCGTGCTCTACTGTAGTAACCAAGGCCTTCCCAGTTTTTTAAAACATCTTGCTCGTTTGATTTAGATAGACTTATTACGTTTGGGTATAACTTTATAAATTTTTTATAATATGGCAAACCTTGTTTAACCTGAGTCTGCTGAAGAATGATTTCAGATAACCATATCTTATAAGGATCTCTAGTATTTCTCCATGGTAAAGATCTTTTATTAACTGAGTACCAGTTAATTAATTTTTTAGAGAAATTATTTGATATTTTGTTTGACAAAATTAAATTTAAAATATTTAGAGAGATTATTAGAGCATTTTTAAGGCGGATTATGAATATAAATTTATATATTTGGCACCTTTAAAAGTAAACATAAATAATAAAAAAAATATGACCAAAGCAGAGATTGTTTCAAAAGTTTCCAATAACCTAGGTTTAGATAAAAATGAAGTTTTAGCAACAGTTGAAAATTTAATGGAGGAAATAAAAAGCTCATTAAGCGAAGGAGAAAATGTTTACTTAAGAGGATTCGGAAGCTTTATAGTTAAAAAAAGGGCTGAAAAAACTGGAAGAAACATATCAAAAAACACAACAATAAGAATTCCCGAACATCATATACCTGCTTTCAAGCCGGCAAAAGTTTTTGTTGAGGATGTTAAAAAAAATAATTAAAAATATAAGTTATGCCAAGCGGTAAGAAAAGAAAAAGACATAAAGTAGCTACACATAAGCGAAAGAAAAGAAGTCGTGCTAACAGGCACAAAAAAAAGTAATTTAGATACTTAACTGATACAACGTTCTTTGACATGAATTAAGTTTAGTGACAATCAGCACAAAGCTTATTTCCTAGTAATTTAAAATCCTGTGAATAAAGTATAACCAGTTCGCTGTAAAGCGAGCATAAAATCAATATTGTGAGTAAAGAAATAATAATACGTTCAAATTCCACGGCTGTTGATTTTGCACTACTTAAAGACGGTAAATTAATTGAACTTCATAAACAAAATGATAGTAATAAATTTAATGTTGGAGACATTTTTTTAGCCAAAACTAAAAAAACAATTTCAGGTCTAAACGCTGCATTTGTAAATGTAGGTTATGAAAAAGATGCATTCTTGCATTATCATGATTTAGGACCAAAAATACTATCATTAATTAAGTTCATTAAAGGTGTAAGCACAGGTAAAATAAAAAAATTTTCACTTGAAAAATTTCCTTTTGAATCAGAAATTGACAAAGAAGGAAGTATTTCGGACGTTATAAGTCCAAATCAAACTGTTTTAGTTCAAATAATAAAAGAACCAATCTCAACTAAAGGCCCAAGAATAAGTTCAGAATTATCTTTTGCTGGTCGTTATTTAGTATTAGTTCCTTTTTCAAATAGAATTTCTATTTCTCAAAAAATTGAAAGTAGAGAAGAAAAAAGCAGATTAAAAAGACTTGTACAAAGCATTAAACCTAAAGGGTTCGGGGTAATAGTAAGAACTGTAGCTAAAGATCAAAAAGTTGCAGAACTAGACAATGATTTAAAAAACTTATACAATCGTTGGATAAATCTTTGTAAAAAAATCCAAGGAGCTGAAGTGCCTTTAAAGGTACAAAGCGAACTAAACAGATCCTCTTCAATTCTAAGAGATTATTTTAATGATACTTTTACTGGAATACATGTTAACCAAAAATCTATGTACTCTGAGATTAAAGATTATTTGAAGCAAATTGCTCCAAAAAAACAATCCATTGTAAAACTTCATAAATCACATAATCCAATCTTTGAAGAATATGGAATTGAACGCCAAATAAAAACTGCATTTGGAAGAACCGTTACAATGAGTAAAGGTGCTTACCTAATTATAGAACATACTGAGGCGTTGCATGTTATTGATGTTAACAGTGGAAATCGATTAACAAAGTCAAAAAATCAAGAAGATTCTGCCCTTGAAGTAAATTTAGTTGCAGCTACTGAAATAGCTAGACAATTAAGACTTAGAGATATGGGAGGAATCATAGTTATTGATTTCATAGATTTAATGACTCCAGAAAATAGAAAAACTCTTTTTGATCATTTCAAAAAAGAAATGGAATCTGACAGAGCTAAGCATAAAATTTTACCTCCAAGTAAAATTGGCTTAATTCAAATGACCAGACAAAGAGTTAGATCAGAAATGGAAATTAAAACAATTGAAGCTAATCCAAATCAAAATGGAACAGTAGAAGCTCCAATAGTATTAATAGATAAAATTTATGATAAACTTGAAAAAGTTTTTTCAAGCAAAAAATACAATAACGTAAAGGTTTTTTTACATGTTCACCCATTTGTTGCAGCTTACTTAAAAAGCGATTATCCTTCACTAAGAATGAAGTGGTATATTAAACATAAAAGATGGGTAACAATTGTCCCAAGAGATGCCTACACCTATTTACATTTTAGATTCTTTAACAAGGAAGGTAAAATCATAAATGCATAAAAAAAGCGGCTAAATAGCCGCTTTTTTTTTGCCCAAAAATGAACTAAATTAAAAGAATGAAAAGTGGAAACTATAACGTAGATGAAATTGAATTTAAATTAAAGCAATATTGCTCATACCAAGATAGATGCCATAGCGAGGTTGAAAAGAAATTAAAAACATTTGATGTAATTCCTGAAGTTAATGAACAAATAATAATAAAATTAATCAATGAAAATTATTTAAATGAAACTAGATTTAGTAAAAGTTTTGTAAGGGGAAAATTTAAAATCAAAAACTGGGGAAAAAGAAAAATTACTTTAGAGCTAAAAAGTAGAAAAGTTTCTAGTTACAATATAAAAGAGGGGTTAAAAGAAATTAACGAGGAGGATTATCATAATAAATTAGAGTACTTATTTAATAAAAAATTAGCATCTTTAGATCACTTAAGTCTGATTAATAAAAAGAAAAAAATTCTCTCATTCTTACTATATAGGGGATGGGAAACAAATTTAATTTATGAAAAAATCAATCAAATTAAATAATCTAATTATACTTTTAGTAATACTGACTTTCGCACTACAAAGTTGCAAAAAGTCCGTTGACTATATTGCTTACAATGGTAATATCTATACAGTAAATAATGATTTCGAAAAAGCAAGTGCATTTGCTGTAAAAGATGGAATATTCGTTGATGTTGGAGATGATAAAATTCTTTCTAAATACAAAACAGAGGAAAAAATAAATCTTAACAGATCAACTATTTTACCAGGTTTAATTGATGCCCATTGTCACTTTTATGGGCTTGGATTAAATCAAAATGTAATTGATTTAACTGGCACTAATTCATTTAATGAAATTTTAGAAAAAATTTCATTAAATGACAATAAAAATGTAATTAGAGGAAGAGGGTGGGATCAAAACGATTGGAAAATAAAAGAATTTCCTAATAAAACGAAATTGGATTTATTATATCCAAACACTCCTGTAATTTTAGAAAGAATTGATGGTCATGCTTATTTAGTAAATCAAAAGGCGTTGGAAATAGCTAAAATTGATATTAATACTAAAGAAGATAATGGTACAATAATAAATAAAAATGGAAAATTAACTGGAGTTTTAATCGACGGACCAATGTCATTAATTGATAGGGCCTTTGGCGAAGTTTCATTGGATAATAAAATAAAAGCCCTTTTAAGTGCTCAAGAAACTTGTTTTAAACATGGGTTAACAACTGTTGATGATGCAGGTCTTTCCAAAAATGTTATTCTACTTATAGACAGTTTACAAAAACAGAATAAGTTAAAGATGCGTATTTATGCAATGATCAGTAATACGGAAAATGATGTAAATTATTTTTTAAAAAATGGTCCAATTAAAACCAATTCACTTAACGTAAGATCGGTAAAAGTTTACGGAGATGGGGCACTAGGATCAAGAGGGGCAACTTTAAAAGAACCTTACTCTGACGATAAACATAATTACGGAAAACTTGTAACCGATATTGAAAGTATTAAAATTTTAGCTAAAAAATTATCAGACGCTAACTTTCAAATGAATACCCACGCAATTGGTGATTCTACGATTAATATTTTAATTAAAGCTTATTCTAAAGTTCTTAAAAATAAAACAGATCCTAGATGGCGAATAGAACATTCCCAAATTATAGATCGAAAAGATTTAGATGGTTACAACGAAAAAATATTACCCTCAGTTCAACCTACTCACGCTACTAGCGATATGTATTGGGCTGAAGACAGGGTTGGACCAAAACGAATAAAAGGTGCATACGCTTATAAAGATTTATTAGAAAGATCAAAAGTTATTGGACTTGGAACAGATTTTCCAGTTGAAAAGGTTAATCCATTCCATACCTTTTACGCAGCTACAGCCAGAAAAGATTTAGATAATTATCCTAAAGGTGGATTTGAGTTTTCAAATGCACTTTCCAGAGAAGAAACTCTTAAAGGGATGACCATTTGGGCAGCTTACTTAAATTTTGAAGAAAAAGAAAAGGGAAGTATTGAAAAGGGGAAGTTTGCAGATTTTATTATTATTGACAGAGACATAATGAAGGTCGAAACAAGCAAAACACCAAATACTAAAGTGTTAAAAACTTATTTATCAGGAGAATTAGTCTATTCCAAAATTAAAGCCAACTAAAAAACTTCTTCCTGGCATTGGCACCAGATTGGTTTCAGAATAAATCTCATCCAAAATGTTATTTATATAAACATATAATCCTTTTTTATACATAATTTTTGAATCCAAGACTGAGTAATTAGACTTGTCGGATCGTTCAGCATATTTATACACAATTGAGTGATTGATATTCTTTATATATTTTAAATTAAGTTTTGATATTAAGTGGTGTTTTAGTGAATTAAGAGAATATTTGGAAAAATTAATATCAGTTACATAATTATCATCGCTAATATTAGTGTATCCAATGCTAATTGAATTAACATTTGACAAGTCATATGAACTTTTAAAACTATACGATATATCAAATTCATATCCTTTTGTTGTTAAAGATCCTATGTTTTCTGCTTTCCATAAGTCGTTCTCACTTGACTTAACATAGTCTATTATATTTTTTGCATTTCTATTAAATAATGCAGCTGAGAACTTGAAATTAGAAGAATTATATTTTAAGCCTAGTTCAGTAGAAGTTGCAGATTCAGGATTTAAATTTTCATTACCAACTGTTGTTCTATCACTGTAATATAGATCTGTATATGTTGGTATTCTATAAGTTTTACCAATATTACTGTATATTTTAAAGTCTGAACTCATATTATATCCCAAATCAATTCCAGGAAAGGAATGAAAAGACATGTCTGAAAAATAACTAAGAGCGATTCCAGGTGATATAAATAGCTTTTCGTCAAA
Source organism: uncultured Bacteroidota bacterium (assembly GCA_902510655.1). Lineage (GTDB taxonomy): Bacteria > Bacteroidota > Bacteroidia > Flavobacteriales > Flavobacteriaceae > MAG-121220-bin8. Next base: position 17,760 of record CABXBY010000006.1, read on the forward strand.
TAGTTTAAAAGTATAGTCAGCAAAAAGATTAACTGTTGTTCGTTTGTGCTCACCTAAGTTATTACTTGAAATATTTACTGTAGATAAATCCATACCAAATCCTGTAATACCTGACTTAGAAAAATAAGAACCGCTTAGTTCAGCGGAAACTTTATTGGTTTTATGTAGATTCCTGTAAACAGAAGGATTGTCTCTTATGTATATATATTCGTCTTGACCACGTCTCCAATATAATCTTGGTGTAATTGAGAGCTTTTCAGAGTTTATTGTTGTTGTTATTCCTAATAAACTTGCCTGAGTTTCTTCATATTGCTCTGTTGCGCTAGGACTGGCATAAAAGCCATTAGCACCAAATTTATTTTCATTAAAAGAGGTAATTATATTAACAGGTGATTTATTGGTGTTAAAAGATGTTTTTATAAAGTAATTATTTCTTTTATAATCAGTATTGTGTCTATACCCATCTGATCTATTTTCTGAATAACTAATTAAAGATTTGATATTTTCTCCAGTAATCTTAGTTGATAGAGAAATATTTTTTTGTTCATAGGAACCGTAAGAAAGTTCATTTAGATTCATATGAATAGTACCTTTTTCCCCTTCAAAATCTTTGGTAACTATATTGATTGCTCCATTAAAAGCATTTTGACCAAAAATTCTAGCAGCTGGACCTTTTATTATTTCTACTCTTTCGATCAAATAAAGAGGAAGAATCATATTTAATGTATGATGTCCGGTTTGAGTATCATCCATTTTCATACCATCAACTAAAAGCAAGGTTTGGTCAAAACCTCCTCCTCTAATGTATAGATCTCCTTGAACACCTCCAACGCCTCTTCTTCTAACATCAATTCCTGTAATTTCTTGAAGAAGATCAGAAACATTTGTTACTGGACTATTTTTAATATCCTCTGAACTAATAATTTTAACAGTTCTAAAATTTTTTGAGAAGGGCAAATCAAGTTTTGAAGATAATACTACAACTTCATCTAAATCTGTAGTTTGGTCTTGGGAAACAGAAAAATTGCTAATTAGAAAGATTAAAAGTGTAAAAACTTTTTTCATAGAAAAGCATTAAGAAAAACAAAAACTAGTCAGTTAATATAATAACTTTATTTTCTTTCATCTCAACTACACCTGAGCTAACTGTAAGATGAACTTCTTTAGGACTTACAACTGAAAATAGATCTGATAAATTATCTGAGTTTTCAATTTCTCCTAATATTTTTATTTTACCTGAAATTAATGTTGAAACTATTGGTGCGTGATTATCTAACATTTGAAAAGATCCGTCAGTTCCAGGAACTATTACAGAATCCACATTAGCGGTAAGCAAAGTACTTTCAGGACTTACTATTTCTAATTGCATAATATGTTTTTAAGCTTCAGCTAACATTTTTTCTCCAGCTTCGATAGCTTCTTCAATCGTTCCTTTAAGGTTAAAAGCAGCTTCTGGAAGATGATCTAATTCACCGTCCATAATCATATTAAATCCTTTAATTGTGTCTTTAATATCTACTAAAACACCAGGTATACCAGTAAACTGTTCAGCTACGTGGAAAGGTTGAGATAAAAATCTTTGTACTTTTCTAGCTCTGTATACAGAACGCTTATCTTCTTCAGATAATTCTTCCATACCTAGAATTGCAATAATATCTTGAAGCTCTTTATATTTTTGTAATAATTCTTTTACTCTTTGAGCACAATTGTAGTGATCATCTCCAATAATATCTGGAGCCAAAATTCTAGATGTTGAATCTAAAGGATCAACTGCAGGATAGATTCCTAGTTCAGCAATTTTTCTTGAAAGTACTGTAGTTGCATCTAAGTGAGCAAAAGTAGTTGCAGGAGCAGGATCTGTTAAATCATCAGCAGGAACGTATACAGCCTGTACAGATGTAATAGAACCGTTTTTAGTTGAAGTAATTCTTTCTTGCATTGCACCCATTTCTGTAGCTAGTGTAGGTTGATACCCTACAGCTGATGGCATTCTACCAAGTAGTGCAGACACCTCAGAACCTGCTTGAGTGAATCTAAATATATTGTCTACGAAAAATAAAACATCTTTACCTTGACCATCACCAGCACCATCTCTGAAATACTCTGCCATTGTAAGACCAGACAAAGCAACTCTAGCACGTGCTCCAGGTGGCTCGTTCATTTGACCAAAAACAAATGTTGCTTTTGAATCTTTCATTGCTTTTTTATCGACTTTACTTAAATCCCATCCTCCTTCTTCCATGGATTTATCAAACTCTTCACCATATTTTATAATTCCAGATTCAAGCATTTCTCTAAGAAGATCATTTCCTTCTCTTGTTCTTTCTCCAACACCAGCGAATACAGATAATCCTCCGTGACCTTTTGCGATGTTATTAATTAGTTCTTGAATCAAAACAGTTTTACCAACACCGGCTCCACCAAATAATCCAATTTTACCACCTTTAGCATAAGGCTCAATTAAATCGATTACTTTAATTCCTGTAAATAACACTTCAGTGGATGTTGATAATTGATCAAAATCAGGTGCTTCTCTGTGGATTGAAAGACCATCTTTACCAGTTTTTGGTAAATCTCCTAATCCATCAATAGAATCTCCGATTACATTAAATAACCTTCCGTAAACATCATCACCAATTGGCATCTGGATTGGATTTCCTGTAGCTAATACTTCAGCACCTCTTTTTAATCCATCAGTTGAATCCATTGAAATAGTTCTAACAATATCTTCACCAACGTGAGATTGAACTTCAAGAACTAATATAGACCCATCTTGTTTTTTTATTTCAAGAGAATCATAGATTTTAGGAAGATTATTTGAAGATGTATCAAAAGTTACATCAACAACAGGTCCCATAATTTGAGAAACTTTACCTATAGAATTTGACATTATTTAATATTTAAATTTTGAATGAGGCAAATATAAAATTTTATGAGTTAAATTCTATAATTTTTTATATAAAAAAAGGCGACCTAAGTCGCCTTTTTATTAACATTATATTATCTGTTATGGATTTATAGTTAATCCAACATAGAATTGACTTCCAATTGCACCAGAACCAGCCATCATGAAATATTCTTCACCACCTAAATTAGTTCCACCAATTTTAACTCTAGAGTTTAAACTTGGTAATTGAAAAAGCATTGAAGCATCAAACGTTGTTCTAGCAGGAATCATTGCATCTTGAAAACCTGACTGCTCCCACATGAAATTATCATGGTATTTAGCAGTAACATTGAAAGAAAAATTCTCAGCTAATTTAGCTGAACCAAGAGTTAACACTACTCTATTTTCAGGTGTGTTAAAACCAGATTCATAATCTGAGTTAGGATTGTCAAATTGCATTTTGTTATATGAATAAGTACCAGATAAATCAAAAGTATTTAAGATATTAGTTTCGAATCCTGCACTAACTCCGTAGGTATTAACGATTTCATCAGTATTAGCGTCATAACTAAACACTTTATAGTCTCCTTGAGATAAAGCAAAAAGACCCATCATGTTAGAAGCACTTCCGTATAGCGGAGTTATGACATTGACAGCAGAAATAAAGTTATCCCACTTAGTGTAATAAGCATTAATATCTAAAGCAGTTTTCTTTCCATTGACTCTATATCCTAAATCAAATGATTTAACATTTTGAGGACCAACAGTCCCTAAGTCTCCTGCAGCAGCTGGAGCACCAGCTTCAACTGAAGCAAGACTAAAAGAATTCATTTTAACTTGATTTCCTGTAACATTATATGAATTTCCAGAAGCACCTCTTAATCTCATATTAAATCTTTCAACATTGTCTGGAGATGATCCCATTAATACAGCTTGGCCTATATCAAGACCTATGTACTGGTCTTGAGCAGCTGGATTTTGGAAACCTGTTTGGTAAGAAACTCTAAGGTTTTGATTTTCTGAAAGGAAAATAAGTGCACCTATTCTTGGCGTTACAGTTCCTTCAAAAAATTCACTTTTATCGTATCTCATAGAACCTGTTAATTTTACAGCTCCACCCATTAAATCTTTTTGTGCTTGAGCATAAAGTCCCATATCAGTAAATTCAATTGGGTCAGTGTAATCAGTAAAAAGTGTCCCGTTAGATCTTAGTATATAATCTCTGTAAGAAGCACCAACAATAATGTCAACACCTTCTACTAAGTCTTGCAGATTATAATCAGCTTCAAAACTATTTGACTGCGAGGTATCTAATATACCAGCACCACCAGCAAATACGTCTATACCGTTATTTACAGCTCTTTCGTAAGCAGTATTCCAAGCAGCAGATCCAGGAACTAACATATTAGCATCAGCAGCTTTTCTAGCAGCAGCATGAACTCCTAAATCACCACCTTTACCTATAATATCATTTAAAGTATAGCCAAACTGCGCATAGTAGATCATAGTATTTAAACCAACAATTGGGTTAGGATCTACAACACTAGGAAGATTAGTAAAGTAATCTAGTATATAATTTCCAAAATATGCATCAAGTCCACCAGGTTGAGCAATTGTCATTACAGCTCCTAAAGCAGATACATCATGAGTATTTCCTGAATTTTCAGCAGTATGATAGAATCTTAAACCTAAATTTCTGTTTTTGTACTCAATCTTATGTTGTTGAAGACCAAAGTTTTTAAGCATATTTCTATTAGTTGCATGTAACATAGTGTTACCTGAACCAATTTTAGAATTCAGAATAATTTCTGAATCTTCAGTTGGTTTGTAATGTAAAGCTATATCCGTTTTAAAACTAGATGCTTTATTATCTATAAGATCTACTTCGTTATAACCACTTGCATTAATCTGATAGTTTCCAAAGAAATTTGGAGATAAATTAGCAAAAATATAGTTTACTTGGGCAGCACCTGCAGGAGATAATAATCCTTGGCTAACTAAAGATGGGATAACAGCTGCTCTAAAAGCACCAGTCATATCAAATCTCTGACCAATATCACCGTAAACATTTACACCATCATAATCAGGGAAATCTCTTGGATTTTGAGCTTCAACAGTTCCATCAATATAACGACCATCTAAATGGTTAATATCTCTATAATCAACTGCATGCCAGTCTTCACCTTCTTGGTAACTAACAGTAATTTTAGCAGCGAATTTATCGCTAAATTTATTAGCAGCTCTAAAAGCGAAGTCATAATAGTCATTTTCACCAGCAGCTTCTTGTGAAGTAATACCATGCTTGTATGTAGCACTTACCCCTTGAAAATCAAATGGATTTTTACTGTTCATAAATAGGATACCTTTAGTAGCATTTGCACCATATAAAGCTGAAGCAGCTCCAGGCATTAATTCTACACTTTGAATATCAAGTTCATGAATACCGAGTAAGTTACCCGCTGAAAATCCTAAACCAGGAGCTTCATTGTTCATTCCATCAACTAACTGAACAAAACCATTGTTGTAAATAGTTGAAAAACCTCTTGTATTAACTTGTTGAAGAAACAACCCTCCAGAGTTAATTTGAACTCCTTTAAGTCCTTCTAAACTACTGTAAAAATCAGCTCCAGTAGATTGAGCAATATCTTTATAGTCAAATTTTTCAATTGTTACAGGAGATTCAAATAATCTCTCAGCTATTCTTGAAGCTGAAACAACGATCTCATCAAGTAAATTTTGAGATTCCGTTAACTGAACATTGAAATTTAAGTTTGATGCTGTGACATTTAATGTAACAGAGTCAAAACCAACACTGGAAACAGTAATTGAAAATGGAGGCATTTGATCCACAGAAAGTGAAAAATTACCATCAAAATCAGCAACTGTACCTGTTGTAGCATTAGCAACAACATTGGCACCAGGGATTGGGTTGTTATTTTCATCACTAACAAATCCGGTTACGGTCGTTTGTGCAAAAATAATTGTACTAAAAAGTACAGCAATCATTGACAAAATTCTTTTCATAATAAAGTTTGTTTTAATTTTTTATTGGTTGTTTTGTGTTTATATAATCCTGTAAATATAAATAAAATTGTAAAACTATAAGATTTTATGGCCATTACTTGAGGAATTTATAAATTTTATAGGGTAAAAATTATAAAATATAAAAAATTAGTCCAAGCTTAAATTCTTTTAAATCTTTTAGCTCAGGGTTATTTTGTCCAAATTCTTCATTGAAAACTGGATTTAAGCCCATATAAATCCCTAAATTCCAAGTATTGTTACCAGCGTTTATAGTTATTCCAGATTGTATTTTTCTAAAAGGAAGATTTTGTAAAGAGTAGTTATTATTTATTGATTCAAATTTATATTTACTACCAAATAAATAGCTGGTTTTAATACCTGCATAAACTCTCCAAAATTTATAATTTGTTGGAGTTGAAGTACGCCATCTAATCTCAAAAGGGATTTCGATACTAGAGGTGTTCCACTTATTTTTAGTAAAATCTTCACCACTTACTATTTCTCCACTAATCACATCGTTTAGCTCGTTAAGTTTTAAGTTACTACTTGAAGAGCTTAAAGAAAGTCCTGCCCCTATACCAAATCCAAAATTTCTTTCTTTATTTAAAGGTAAATCCCTTATAAATCCAAAATTTAGAGTGCTTGAAAATTTATTTTGATTAAAATTTTCTGGAGAGCTAATAAGAGTACTGTAATACAATCCTAAATAGAATTGATCTTCTAAGTATTTATTATCAATATCATTTATCTGAGAAAAACTTGTAGAAAAACTAATTAGCAATAATAACGAAACTAAAAACCTCATAAGCTCAAATTTAACTTATTATAAATAAAAAAAGCACCCCAAAAGGATGCTTTTTTAAATTTTTAAAAAAGAGATAGATTAATTGTTTTGGGTATAATTACCTATTCTGGTTGTGTAATTAATTTTAAGTGCATTAACCTTTCTTAATTCTTGTTTAATATCTGAGATAAGACCCATGTTTGTTTCGCCATCTACTTTTAAAGCAGTTGTTAATACATTTTGAAGTTCTTCACGTTTTGTGGCTCTTTCAGCTAAAACGTAAGCACCTACATCAGAAACAACAGAAAACTTGTCGTTTAATTGAATTTTAGCTTGACTTCCATATTTAGTTTTATATCTAGAACTAGGTTTACCAGCATAGATGTATATAACACGATCCTTTTTATCAAGTTTTTGAACTTGATCAGCAGCTGGAAGTTTATTATCAACCATTAATGTATTATCTCTCATTACAGTAGCTACCATAAAGAAAAACAAAAGCATAAATACAATATCAGGAAGTGATGCTGTAGAAATCGCAGGTAACTCTCCTCCTTTTTTCTTTTTAAACTTTGACATATTTACTTAATTTTTATTAGGTTCAGCCTCTGATAATTTTTGAGGGAACATTTGTTTTATTTCATCAAGTTTTGGCTTAAGACTTGTTTTGACCTTAACACTTGTTCTAGGGTCAGAATACATCTTATTAGCTTCTACAAAAGACATTCTATCGTTTGGAAATTTCTTAGTGAACTCTCTATCTCTTAACTCATTATAAGCTGCAACAAGTTCATTTTGAACAGAAATGTAAACTTTATAGTCAGTCTCTCTATCATTTTTAAGAGATATAATAGCTTTTTCAGGATTATCAGAAGATGATCTGTCTTTCTCGCCTTCACAGTATGAACACTCTTCTTCTCCAACACCACCACCATTATCTAAAAATTTGACAGCTGATCTTCTAACATCAGATAAATCCATTAATTTTTCCTCAACAAGAATCATATTATTTTTATTTACAACAACGGTAAATATGTTTCTCTCTTTAATTACTGGCGGATCAATGATCTCATCCATTGGAGGAAGTTTTCTGTTAATACCTGAATCAGTTTCAATTGTAGTTGTTACTAAAAAAAAGATTAGTAGCAAGAAAGCAATATCAGCCATCGATCCAGCATTAACTTCGGGTGATTTTCTTGCCATTTTATTTTTTTATTAATTTTCTAACAGAACCAAACCCCATAGCGCCAACTGCAATAACTGTTAAAAAGTAAAACATACGAATACCTGTCTCTACCCATCTTGCGCCAGAAGCAGAAAGAAACTCTCCATCTTGTAATGGAGTTTCTTCACCAGATGAAAAAAGATAAGCTAATACTAAAACAACTAGAAACGCTCCAATTGCTTTTAATGACCCTATCATTTTTTGTTTATCTGAAGCTAAATTTTTCAAAGAAAAACCAAGTGAAAGAAGAACAGTAATTGCTAAAACAACTTGAGCTAAATATATAATATAAGAAACACTTCCAAAATCACCTTGTAAAGCATTCATTTCAATAGTATCATCTCCCTGAAAGAGAATAGCTAACAGAAATCCAAGTCCTAAAAGTCCAAGAACTACTACTAAGTAGTTAGTTAGTTTTTGATAATTCATATTAATTATTTTTTATGTGCTACTAAAATATCTATAAGAGTTATCGATGCGTCTTCCATATCGTTAACTATACTGTCAATTTTAGAGATTATATAATTGTAAAATATTTGAAGGATAATAGCAACAACTAGTCCAAATACTGTTGTAAGAAGTGCTACTTTAATACCTCCAGCAACAAGTGATGGTTGCATATCTCCTGCAGCTTGAATCTTATCAAAAGCTTGAATCATCCCAATTACAGTTCCCATGAAACCAAGCATTGGAGCTAAGGCAATAAATAAAGAAATCCATGAAACATTTTTCTCTAACTGACCCATTTGAACACCACCATAAGCAACTACAGCTTTTTCAGCACTTTCAACTCCTTCTCCAGCTCTGTCTAAACCTTGATAAAAAATGGAGGCTACAGGTCCAGAAGTGTTTCTACATAATTCTTTTGCAGCTTCAGTTCCACCTGATTTTAAAGCATCTTCTACATCTTGAGTTAATTTTTGTGTGTTTGTAGTAGCAAGATTTAAATAAATAATTCTTTCAATAGCAATAGCTAATCCAAAAATAAGACAAGCAAGTACAATTCCCATAAATCCTGGACCACCCTCAATAAAACGATTTTTTAATTCTTGAGTAAATCCTCTAGGAGCAGGGGCCTCTTCTAGTGTTGGCTCTTCAGCCATAACAGCCTCTTCTTGCATTACTTCTTCTTGCGCAACTTCATCTGTAGCAGTTTCATCTTGTGCATGTAATTGACCTGTATTGAAGAAAAAAACTCCGGCAAGTACTAATAGTGATAATAATTTTTTCATTACTTAATATTTTAACTTTTGTTATATTTTGATTTTTTAAAGTTGTTAAATATATATAAAAAGTTGTAATAATAATAATGTTTTAGACAAAGTGTCGATAATCAAAGACAACCTAAATACATACTAATAAGAATGTTAGTTATATATATTTTGCAGAGAGGAAGGGATTCGAACCCCCGATACGCTTTTGGCGTATACACACTTTCCAGGCGTGCGCCTTAAACCACTCGGCCACCTCTCTTTTAAAAGCCCTCAAAAGTAATATTTTAAGCTAAAGTGCAAATACTTTTTCTGCATTTTTTGTAGTGATATCCGCAATCTCTTCTTTAGAAAGACCGTAAATTTCGGATAATTTATCTATAACATAAATTATATAAGAGCTTTCATTTCTTTTTCCTCTAAATGGTACTGGAGCTAAATAAGGTGCATCAGTTTCAAGAACAATATGTTTTAAATCAATTTGATTTAAAAACTTATCTATGCCTCCGTTTTTAAAAGTGACCACTCCTCCAATTCCAAGAACAAAACCTAAATCAATTGCTCTTTTAGCCTGTTCTAATGTTCCTGTAAAACAATGAAACACTCCTCTTAATTTATAACAATTTTCCTTGTCTAAAATTTCGAAAATTTCATCAAAAGCATCTCTACAGTGAATTACAATCGGAAGATCATGCTTTATTGCTAATTGTATTTGAAAAGTAAAAGCCTCTTGCTGCTCGATTAGAAAAGACTTATCCCAGTATAGATCAATACCTATTTCACCAATGGCTACGTAATCGTGTGTTTTTAAAGAATTAACAACGAAATCTAATTCATTTTTAAAATTTTCCTTCACGTCTGTTGGGTGAAGGCCAGACATCAAACAAATATTTTCAGGATATTTATTTTTAAGACTGTGCATACTATTAAGATGTGAGGAATCAATTGCAGGAAAGATAAATTTTTTAACACCAATTTCTATCGATCTATTAATAACTAAATCAATATCCTCATTAAATTGTTTTAAATAAAGATGAGTATGTGTATCTATTATATTCACGCTTCAAAGTTAATATTTTAGGTTAATTTTAAACTATGTCAATTACACTAAATAAGTTTTTAAAAAAATCTGGATATAGTTCACTAAAACTTATATTTTTAGAAACTAAACACTACTTAATTGAAGCTAAAATCAATGGGGTTAATGGGAGATTTATTTTAGATTCAGGAGCATCTAGCTCATGTATCTGTACAAGTTTAGAAGATAAATTTAAAGTTACTTCTAAAGAGAATAAAGAAAAAGCATCAAGTGCAACAAGTCAAATGAAACATACTAAAATCTCTAGAAGCAATGCAATTCAAATTGGAAAATGGAACAGCAAAACTTCTTTGATAACTTTCGACATGAGTCACATTAATACTGCACTAAGTGAAAAAAAAATCAATCCAATTGATGGGATTATAGGATCTGATATTTTAAAAAACTCTAAATCAATATTAGACTACAAGGCTAATAAACTCTATTTGAAATTATGATTTAATAGATTTGATAATCTCCATCGCAGGCTCTTTAACAAGAACATAACCAATAGAAAAAACTAATCCTAAGAAAAGAAATACAATGACAATTAAACTTCTTTTAGGTGCGCTTTTTTCAAAAGGAATAGTAACAGGTTGTATTGTTGTGAATACAGGGGTGTCTTTATTAACTTGAAGTTTAGCCTGTTCAACCTGGGAAGCTAATTGCTGAACTATTGAAGAAGAAATATTGACTTCGCTTTCAATTCTACTCAATTTATTTTGAAATAATGAACTAGATATATTTATATTCTTATCAACAAAAACTGCTCTTTCGTCTTGTAATTTTTCATAAGAGTTTTTCTTTTCATCATACTGTTTCATAGCAAAATCTAACATCTCACTGGAGGACTGATTCTTAAATTCTATAATCTTTTTTTGAAGAAGTGTTTGCGCAATTTGAGTTATTTGAGCAGCAATGTTTTTTTCATTATCTGTAAAAGAAATAGTAATAAAGCCTTCTTTATCGTTTATTGATAGAGACAAAGCTTTTGAAACGATTTTAAATAATTCTTCATCCTCCTGAGTAACTAAATAAATTTCAGATTTAGATAACACAACATCTTGTGCATTAAAAGAACCCAGCAATAGAGACGGAAGGCCGATTGTATATTTTTTAATTGTGCCTAAAATATTCAGCGAAGAGCCTTGATTAGAAAAATAATCTTTAACAAGAATTTCTTCGCCGTTCAAATTAATAGTTGCGGAAAGTAAATCAATTTTAAAAGGGATACCATTCACAACTTGAGGATATAACGATGGAGGGAATTCAGAGGAACTTTCCATACCTCCTAAATTAATTCCAGCAAGAGATGCAAGCCCACCCAATGATGAACCGCCAGTTTTAACACCTGAACTAAGCTGAGGAATAAAAGTTGTCGAGGAAGTAAACTCATTAGGCTGAAATAAAGCATAAATAACTCCAAATAATGCTGCTAATATTGAAATTTTTAAAATAAATTTCTTTTCTAAATAAATTTTTTTTGTAAGCTCTATTAAGTCTATTTCATCTTCATTAACTTGTTGGTTTGAAATTTCATTCATAATTATAAACTTTTTATAAGTGCAACTATAGAAACTAAACTAGTAGTGTAACCTACAATTTCTCCAACACTAGTTTTATTTTTATTTTCGTCTTTTTCAGGCACTACAACTCTTGATCCAGGTAAAACTTTTGGATAAAATTTAAAAAATAAAAAGCTTCTAGTTACTTTTCTTAAACCGTTTTGATATTCAACATAAACTCCTCTTTTTAACGAGTTCTCTGTAAAACCTCCTACAAAATCTATAGCTAGTTTAGCACTAATTGGTCTGTCTATATTTAAAATACCCTCTTGCTGAACTTCTCCAGAAATAGATGCTGTTTTATTTTTGGAAGGAACATTAATTATATCTCCTGAAACTAATTCAAAATTAAATTTAGAACTAAATCCTTCAGAAATCAATTTTTCACCAAACACAGGAATTCGAATTGAATCTCTGAAAATTGAAATACCTTCAATAGAAGAAGATTTTAAAAACTCTATATTTTCAGTTATAGCATCATAAATTGTAAAGTTTTGATTTTTGATAGAATAAAAACCTGGTATAGCAATTTCACCCTCTACTTTAAAAGATTTAGAAGTTTGTAAGTAAGGAATTTTTCTTACACTCAAGATGTCATCTGGAAGTAATTCCATATTGTTATCAGCATTTAAATTTTCATCAAAATTTATATTAAATTCTTTATTAGTTTTATTTTTATTTTCAGATGAAATATTTCTAATTAAAATAATATCTGATTTATTTGCGTTCGCATTAAAACCAGAGGCCGAAATAATAGCATCTCTAACTGTCATCCCTTTTTTATACTCAAATGTTTCAGGATTATTAACCTCTCCCTCAACTTTAATAGTACTTTTAAAATCAAGATCAGTGGATGAATTTATCAACAGTCTGTCCTGTTCAATTAAAAATGTCTCTAAATCTTTCTCATTATTTAAATTTATTGAAATTATTTCGTTTTCAATTCCATCATTTGTTCTAAATAAAATAGCTTTTGTTAAAGCATCGGGTAATAAACCTTGGCTAGATGCTATAAGCTGTTTAATATTTTTTGTGTTTGAAAGATCAAATACACCAGGCAAATAAACAGCTCCTTCAATTGAAACACTATTAGTAATAAAAGCAGAAACAGTTTTGGCAGTTAAAATATCCCCATCAATTAATTCGGATTCTAAAAATTTTTCTTTTGAAAACTCAAAAACAGATCTACTGGCGGACTTAATCCTATTAATAAATATTTTTTCTTTATAAGAATCGGATGAAAAACCGCCAGAAAATTTTAAGACATCATTTATAACTTCATTTTCTTTAAGTTCAAATAAACCATTAATTTTAAAACCATTACTTAAGTCTACTTGTTTGCTGTAAGCTTCTACTAAAATTACATCTTGATCTCTCAAATAAACATTAGGATATAAACCCGTAACAAAATAATCGTAAAGATCAATTATCTTATTTACTTTTCCATTTCTAAGTAACTTAATGTTTCTAAAAGATCCTACTTCATTTGGACCTCCAGCGGCAAACAAAGCATTTAAAACAGAGCTAAATCCCGAGATGGTATATGTGCCAGGAGCTTCAACTTGTCCTGTAATATTTACAACAACACTTCTTGCTTTTTTAAGACTTACATCAATGTCTACTTTACTTAACTTATCATTTGAGCCTAAACCAGCGTAAAGTTTTGATAACCTATTTTTTAATCTATTTTTTGCAGATATAATGCTTAAACCTGAAAGGTATACTGGAGCGATTCTATCAAATTTAACAGTCCCATTTCTAGATACTTGAACAGAGTAAGAATTTTCGGAAGCACCATATAAATTTATAATTAACTCATCTCCAGGTCCTAATCTATAGTTACTTGGTGTGGCGATTAGAAGTTCTGGAACTTCACTTATATTTTTATTATTGAAAAAATAACTTCCAAATCTTAAATCTTCTTCTTTTTCTTTTTCTTCTTCTTCTCCAAATTTAGTGTTTCCGAAAGATGACTTTATGACACTTTCTGTTGTATTAATGTCATCAAATAATTTATCATTTTTTGAATTCCATAATTTTCTAAGAAGTTGTACTTCTGATAGTTTAGCACCTTGTGCAGTAGCAAGCGCTTCGACCTCAGCTAAAGAAAGACCTTTAAGTTTGGCTTTTTCGACATAAGAAGAAAGTTCAGCATCACTTGAAAAGTTAGCAACGGATCTAATTTGATCTATGTTTTGTGAAAAAATCTGAAAGCTTAAAAATAGAAAACAAAAAGTGAATAAATTCTTGATCATTTTTTTTTTTTTACAAATATAACATTTAATGCTATTTGAGAATACTATTTAAAGCTCTAAAGCTTTGTTTATATCACTATTCATTAAAAGCTCATCTGGATTCTCTAAAGCTTCTTTGATTTTAACTAGAAATCCAACAGATTCTTTTCCATCAATTATTCGATGGTCATATGATAGAGCTAAATACATGATTGGGTGAACTTCGACTTTACCATTAACGGCTATTGGTCGTTCAACTATATTATGCATTCCAAGAATTGCAGATTGTGGAGGATTTATAATAGGAGTAGATAGCATGGATCCAAAAACACCTCCGTTTGTAATAGTAAAAGTACCTCCAGTCATTTCATCAACTGTAATCTCTCCGTCTCTAGCTCTAATAGCTAATCTTTTTATTTCTTTTTCAATTCCTGAAAACGTTAAATCCTGAGCATCTCTTACAACTGGCACCATTAATCCTTTAGGTCCAGAAACGGCAATACTAATATCAAAAAAATCATATTTTATTTGCTGATCTCCATCAATCATCGAATTTACATCTGGGAATTCCTGAAGAGCTTGAACAGTAGCTTTAGTAAAAAAACTCATAAATCCTAAACCAACACCATGCTTTTCTTTAAACTCTTCCTTATACTTTTTTCTAAGCTCAAAAATTGGTGTCATATTGATCTCATTAAAAGTAGTTAACATTGCGGTCTGATTTTTTACAGCCACAAGTCTTTGAGCTACTTTTCTTCTAAGCATTGAAAGCTTTTTTGATTCAATGCTTCGATCATTTACTATAGCATTTAAATCAACTTTAGGTAATGCTTTTAATGCATCGTCCTTTGTAATTCTTCCAGCTCTTCCACTACCAGAAACAGACGAGATTGGAATATTTTTCTCGCTTAAAATTTTTGAAGCAGCAGGTGATGGAGTACCTTTAGCAAAACTATTCTCTGAAATAATTTCTTTGGAATCTACGACAGATTTAATAACTTCAACTGGAGTCTGTTCTTGTTTTTCTTTTTTTATTTTTGGAGCTTTAGCAGAAGTATCTATTAAACAAACCACTTGACCAACTGCAACAGCATCTCCTTCCTCAGCTTTTAAAGTTATTATACCACTTTCTTCAGCAGGAAGATCTAAAGTCGCTTTGTCAGAATCAACTTCAGCTATAGTTTGGTCTTTTTCAACAAAATCACCATCTTTTACAAGCCATTCTGCAATTTCAACTTCTGAAATTGATTCGCCAGGGGATGGAACTTTCATTTCTAAAATCATAATTTCTTTAATTAATATTAAATTACAAATTAATATCTATAATAACTTGGCTTAAAAGGTCCTTCTCTTTTAACTCCAATATAATCAGCTTGATCATTTGTTAATTCTTCGAGTTCTACACCTAATTTTTCTAAATGTAATTTAGCTACTTTTTCGTCCAAATGTTTTGGAAGCATATAAACTTCATTTTTATAGTTGTCGCAATTGGACCAAAGTTCTAATTGAGCTAAAACTTGATTAGTAAAAGAATTACTCATAACAAAACTGGGATGTCCTGTAGCACAACCTAAATTAACAAGTCTTCCTTCGGCAAGTACAATCACTTCTTTACCTTCAATTGTGTAAATATCAACCTGTGGCTTGATCTCTATTTTAGAACTTCCGTAGTTATCATTAAGCCAAGCCATGTCAATTTCATTATCAAAATGACCTATATTACATACGATTGTTTTGTCCTTCATAAGTCTAAAATGGTCTTCTTTTAATATATCTTTATTCCCTGTTGCAGTAACAACAATATCTGCATTTGAAATAACCGAACTCATTTTTTTTACCTCATATCCGTCCATCGCAGCCTGAAGTGCACAAATAGGGTCTACTTCACAAACAGTAACTATTGCTCCAGCTCCTGAAAAAGATGCTACCGTTCCTTTGCCTACATCTCCATAACCAGCAACCACAACTCTTTTTCCAGCCAACATGACATCCGTTGCTCTTCTTATAGCATCAACAGCACTTTCTTTACAACCATACTTATTATCAAATTTAGATTTGGTAACTGAATCGTTTACATTTATTGCTGGAAGAGGAAGCGTACCGTTTTTCATTCTTTCATAAAGCCTGTGCACACCAGTTGTTGTTTCCTCTGAAAGTCCTTTAATTCCTTCCACAAGTTCTGGATAATTATCCAAAACTAAATTAGTAAGATCTCCTCCATCATCTAATATCATGTTTAAGGGCTCTTTGTTTTCTCCAAAGAACACAGTCTGCTCAATACACCAATCAAATTCTTCTTCATTCATTCCTTTCCAAGCATATACTGAAATCCCAGCTGCAGCTATTGCTGCTGCTGCATGATCCTGAGTTGAAAAAATATTACAAGAACTCCAAGTTACTTCAGCCCCCATTTCAACTAATGTTTCAATAAGAACCGCAGTTTGAATTGTCATATGTAAACAGCCTGCAATTCGTGAGCCTTTTAGAGGTTTTTGCTTTCCAAACTCTTCTCTTAAAGCCATAAGTCCAGGCATCTCGGCCTCGGCAAGGTTGATTTCCTTTCTTCCCCACTCAGCAAGAGAAATATCTTTTACTTTGTATTTTACATATCCTGCACTCATTTATAATTTTTTAAAATATTCATTAATTTTTTCAACATAATCTAATTTTTCCCAAGTGAAAAGTTCGACTTCAAAATCTTTACTCTCACCAGAACTTGAAACAAAAGTTTTATTGACCCATTCTGACTTTCTACCCATATGACCATAAGCTGCCGTTTCTGTATATATTGGATTTCTAAGCTTTAATCTTTTTTCGATAAAATAAGGTCTTAAATCAAATACTTCTTCAACCTTTTTAGAAATTTCACCATCAGAAAAATTAACTTGTGATGTCCCATAGGTATTGACAAATACAGCCATTGGTTTTGCAACGCCTATAGCATAACTCACTTGAACTAAACATTCTTCTGAAATACCAGCAGCTACAAGGTTTTTAGCAATATGTCTTGCTGCATAGGCAGCACTTCTATCAACTTTACTTGGATCTTTTCCAGAAAAAGCACCTCCTCCATGAGCTCCTTTTCCTCCATAAGTATCTACTATTATTTTTCTTCCAGTAAGTCCAGTGTCTCCATGTGGCCCTCCTATTACAAATTTTCCAGTTGGATTGATGTGGAACTCAATTTCATCATTAAAATATTTTTTATAGCTAGGATACTTATTTATTAATCTCGGAATTAATAAGGATATGACATCTGACTTAATTTTATCAAGCATTATTTTTTCTTCATCAAAATCATCATGCTGGGTAGACAGAACAATTGTAACAATTTTTTCAGGTTTATGATCGTCTGAATATTGAATTGTAACTTGAGATTTTGAATCTGGTCTAAGGTATTTAATTTGATTTCCTTCTCTTCTAAGTTCAGCAAGTTCAATTAACAACTTATGTGACAAATCTAAAGTCAAAGGCATGTAATCTTCTGTTTCATTACAAGCATATCCAAACATAATACCTTGATCTCCTGCCCCTTGCTCTTCAAGAGTTTCTCTTTCCACCCCTTGATTAATATCAGAGGATTGTTCATGGATATAAGAAAGAATTCCACAAGAATTTCCATCAAATAAATATTCACTTTTATTATAACCTATTTTTTTTATTACATTTCTTGCGATAGATTGTATATTTAAATACACATTTGATTTAACTTCTCCTGCTAAAATTACTTGGCCTGTTGTTACAAGAGTTTCACAAGCAACTTTAGAATCTTTATCAAAAGCTAAAAAATTGTCAATTAACGCATCACTAATTTGATCAGCAATTTTATCTGGATGACCCTCACTAACAGATTCTGATGTAAATAAGTAACTCATTATCTCATGTTGTTTTTTGATTGGTCAAAAACATACTCTATAACTTCATTGTGTCTGTTTTTAGATCTAGTACTACTTCCAGCCGCAGGAGAACTGTAAAATCTTCTGGATGCTACTCTAAAATTTCTAGCATCTTCAAGATGTAAAAGCAAATGACTCCAAGCTCCCATATTTCGAGGTTCTTCTTGAGCCCAAACAACATCTTTCGCATTTGAATATTTATTTAAAATATTCTTGATTTCTAGTCCAGGTAAAGGAAATAATTGTTCTAATCTAACTAAAACTGTATCCGAAATATTATTTTTTTCTTTATGATTTAATAAATCGTAATAGAATTTTCCCGAGCAAAATACTAGTCTATCTATTTTCGAAATATCTACTGTATTATCATCAATTACAGGCATAAAATTACCATCACTAAAATCTTTGATTTCAGAAACGGCTTTTGGGTGTCTAAGTAAACTTTTAGGAGTGAAAATTACAAGAGGTTTTCTAAATGTTGTAACCATTTGTCTTCTTAATATGTGAAACATATTTGCAGGAGTTGAACAATTTGCGACATACATATTATCCTTTGAACACAATTGTAAATATCTTTCCATTCTTCCTGAAGAATGTTCCGCACCCTGACCTTCGTAACCATGAGGCAATAAAAGAACTAAACCGTTTTGTATCTTCCACTTAGCCTCAGCTGCTGAAAAGTACTGATCAATCATTATTTGAGCTCCATTACTAAAATCTCCAAACTGAGCTTCCCATATACATAGAGTATTAGGGCTTGTTAAAGAGTATCCATACTCGTAACCCATTACTCCATATTCTGATAGGGATGAGTTGTATATGTTAAAATTTCCTTGATCTTTATCAATATGATCAAGTAAACAAACTGATTCTTCTGACTCTTCTACTTTTAAAATAGCATGTCTATGCGAAAAAGTTCCTCTTTCAACATCTTGACCAGATATTCTAACATTATAACCCTCTTTTAACAAACTACCATAAGCTAGCATTTCACCCATTGCCCAATCAAGCTTGTCAGATTCAAAAAACATTTTAGATCTATCTTTTATAAGCTTTTGAATTTTTTTTAAAAAACTTTTATTTTCAGGAAGAGTAGTAATAGTTTTTGCAATAATTTTTAAATCATTTAAAGAAACATCTGTACTAAATTTAGAAAGCATTTTATCTTTCTTAACTCTTTTAAATCCCTTCCACTCGTAATCCATAAAAGGAGTGATTTCAATACTATTATCCTTTTTTGATTGTTCTAATTTCTTTTCTAAAGACTCTTTATATTTTTTTTCAATATCAGAAACATAATCAGATGAAATAATTTGATCTTCAAAAAGTTTTTTTGAATAAATATCCATTGGATTAGAATGTTTTGAAATTGCTTTATAAAGTTTTGGCTGAGTGAAACGCGGCTCATCACCCTCGTTGTGACCATACTTTCTATATCCAAGCAAATCAATAAAAATATCTCTCTTATATTTCATTCTATAATCTAATGCAAATGTTATTGCATGAACAACTGCTTCAACATCATCAGAATTGATATGTAAAACTGGACAAAGATTTGTTTTGGCTACATCTGTACAGTATGTAGAGGATCTACCGTCTAAATAGTTTGTAGTAAAGCCTACTTGATTATTAATTACTATATGAATTGTTCCCCCAGTTTTATAACCTTTTAATCTTTCCATTTGCACTACCTCGTAAACTACACCTTGACCAGCTATTGCAGCGTCTCCGTGAATTATAATTGGCAGAACATTTTCAATGTTTTCTGGATGATATTTTTCTTGTTTAGCTCTTGCTATTCCTTGAACAACAGGACCAACTGCTTCAAGATGGGATGGATTTGGAGCAATATTCATGTAAATTTTATGACCTGAATCAGTAATTCTGTTGGAAGTCCATCCTAAATGATATTTTACATCACCATCAAAGCCTTTTTCATCGTAGTCTTTTCCGTCAAATTCATTAAAAATATCTTCAACAGGTTTACCGAAAATATTAGTTAAAGTATTAAGTCTTCCCCTGTGAGCCATTCCAACCACAAATTCTTTAACACCATCTACAGCGGCTTTTTCAATAAGTGCATCAAGCGCTGGTATTAAAGCTTCACCACCTTCTAGAGAAAATCGTTTCTGACCTACATATTTTGTATGAAGAAACTTTTCAAAAGCTACGGCTTCAATTGTTTTTTTTAGTATTTGCTTTTTCTGATTTTTAGAAAAATCAGGACTATTAGAATTATGATTTAATTTTTCTTGAATCCAATGAATTCTCTCTGGAGTTCTAATGTACATGTATTCAATTCCAATAGAACTACAGTAAATTCTTTCCAAATGAATTAAAATATTAGCTAACGTAGTTGCGCCAAGACCGATAATTTCTCCTGCATTAAATACAGTTTTTAAATCGTCACTTGATAAATCAAAATTTTCAATTTCTAAATTTGGAAAATAGGTTCTCCTGTCTCTGACAGGATTAGTCTTTGTAAACAGGTGACCTCTTGTTCTGTAGGCATCTATAAGCTTAACTACCTTGAACTCTTTTAAAATATTTTCAGGCACTTCTGCGCCTTCAAAAACTGGTTTTTCTTTTTTTGATTCTTCGATTCCAAATTCAAATCCTTGAAAAAAAGCTCTCCAACTCGGTTCAACTTGTCCAGGATTTATTAAATACTGATCGTATAATTCAGCAAAATAAGCTGTATGTGCTGTATTTAAAAAAGAATATTGATCCATCTATCAGATGTAATTTTATTCTAACAAAATTACAACTTTATCAAAATTAAAGATAGTTTTTTTAATTTTTTTTATCTGCCAAAATCATCTTGAACTCTGACTATATCCTCTTCGTTAGAAGGGTTGCTTTTGTCTGTATGCTGCCATATTTCAGCCACTAAACAATAGTCTTTTAGCCCTATTAGCCTATGTCTCTCCCCTTGTTTTAATTTAATTTGATCTCCTTCATTGTAAATCTTCATTTCATTTTCCTTGTCTGTATCACTTCTAATTATTCCGCATTCGCCTTTAAAAACTCTCCAAATTTCAGCTCTTCTGTGATGATATTGCCACGACAATCTAGCCTTTGGCTTTACTATTAATATCTTAGGACTTAATTTTCCTCCAATTTTTAGAGTTTGTACATCTAAACCTTTAAAAAATTGATTTGAAAAATTCTGTGCTTGACTCTCGTCGATAACTAAAAAACCTCCCCAAGGCCTTTCAAAATCTTTTGAAATCACTTTAAATCCTTTGGATCTTATTAGATCCTCTGTATTATTATAAAAACTCATTTTAATTATTTTAAAAGTCCAAATTTACAATAAGAATTGTTAAAAACTTTAATTGTAAAATAGATTGATTAAAAAAAATCTAAAATGTAGTTTTATAGAATGTTTGCACTTGTTGATTGTAACAATTTCTATGCTTCTTGCGAAAGAGTTTTTAATCCAAAATTGGATAAAAAACCTATAGTTATTTTATCAAATAACGATGGGTGTGTAATCTCTAGAAGTAATGAAGCTAAAGCGCTTGGTATTCCAATGGGAGCTCCTGCATTTAAATACGATTCTCTTTTTAAGAAAAATAAAGTACATGTGTTCTCATCGAACTTTCCTTTGTATGGAGACATGAGTAGTAGAGTAATGAATATACTAAGTAGTTACTCACCAAATATAGAAGTTTATAGTATAGATGAAGCGTTTTTGGAGTTTAGAGGGTTTGAAAATTATGATTTAGAACAGTACGGTAAAGAAATTAGAAAGATTATTTTAAAATGGACTGGAATTCCAGTTAGCATTGGATTTGCCCCTACAAAAGCACTAGCTAAAGTGGCCAATAGAATATCAAAAAAATTTGATAAAAAAACTAATGGCGTCTATGCTATAGATTCAAACGAGAAAACAGAAAAAGCACTTAAGTGGCTTAAAATAGAAGATGTTTGGGGAATAGGATATAAGCATGCTACGCGCTTAAAGAGTTATAAAGTAGATAAAGCTTATGATTTTATAAAACTACCTGACGATTGGGTTAGAAAACAAATGAGTGTAGTAGGCTTAAGGCTAAAAAAAGAATTAGAAGGAGAATCAGTCCTATCTCTCGAAGAAAATAGGTCGCCTAAAAAAGCAATAGCAACAACCAGAAGTTTTGAAAAAAACTTAACTGATTTCGAAGATTTAAAAGAACGTGTCTCTACTTTTTCAATATGTTGCTCAGAAAAATTACGTAATCAAAAAAGTAATTGTAATTCTATTTATATCTTTTTAAAAAGTAATAGACATCAAAAAAACAAATTACAATATCGAAATGGAATAGTTATGACTTTGCCATATGGATCAAACTCTAGTATAACGATAAGTAAACACGCTGTTGAGGGACTAAAGAAAATTTATAAAAAAAATATTGAGTATAAAAAAGCGGGAGTGATAGTAATGGGACTAGTTCCAAACAATAAAACTCAGCTTAATCTCTTTGAAAAAGAAAATCCTAAACATCAAGCTCTCATGAAAACATTAGATTTTATAGCAAAAAAAGAAGGTCCCAATAAAGTAAAATTAGCTAGTCAAGACCTTAAAAGAATTTGGAAAATGAAACAAACTAAGCTTTCTTTAAGGTATACTACAGAACTAAACGAAACAATATCAATTAAAGGATGAAGAAAGAAAATAAGCTTGAATTTTTTATTCCAAAAAAAGAAAATGGATTGGGACAATGGCTTGCTGAGGAAGGGATATCAGCAGGTTTTCCATCACCAGCGGATGATTTCAAAGAAACTAGAATTAGCCTGGATAGAGAACTGGTAAAAAATAGGGAGGCAACATTTTATGCGAGAGTTAGTGGAGATTCAATGATTGGAGCAGGGCTGGATGATGGAGATCTGCTGGTAATAGACAGATCGTTAAATCCAGAAAATGGGAAAATAGCAATTTGCTTAATAGATGGAGAGTTTACAGTAAAAAGAATAAAAAAAGAAAAGAATAAACTTTATTTAATGCCCGAAAATAAAAAATACAAACCTATTGAGTTAAAGGAAGAAAATGAATTAATTATATGGGGGGTTGTAGAGTATGTAATTAAAAAAGTGTAGTACTAATTGTACATTTTTTTATAATATTCCTTATAATCACCGGATGTAACTCGATCCATCCATTCTTTATTATCTAAATACCATTTGACTGTTTTCTCAATACCTTCCTCAAATTGTAAAGAAGGCTCCCAACCTAATTCATTTTTTAATTTTGCAGAATCAATTGCGTAACGAAGATCGTGACCGGCCCTATCTTTAACATAAGTAATTAATTTATCAGAAGTCCCTTCTTCTCTTCCGAGCATTCGATCTACCGTTTTAATTATCACTTTTATCAAATCTATATTTTTCCACTCGTTAAAGCCACCAATATTATAAGTCTCTCCCAACTTGCCATTATGAAAAATGACATCAATGGCTCTAGCATGATCATTCACAAATAGCCAATCTCTTATGTTTTCTCCTTTTCCGTAAACAGGAAGAGGCTTATTATTCACTATATTATTGATAAATAATGGTATTAGTTTTTCAGGAAACTGAAAGGAACCATAATTATTAGAACAATTAGAAATTACTACAGGCAAACCGTAGGTGTCTGAAAATGCTCTTACAAAATGATCCGAAGATGCTTTAGAAGCTGAGTAAGGTGAGTGTGGATCATAATTTGTATTTTCTGTAAAAAAACCTTCGTCACTCAATGAACCATATACCTCATCTGTAGAAATATGATAAAATAATTTATTCTTAAAATTATTTTCCCAATAACTTTTAGCCGCTTGTAATAAACTAAGTGTTCCCATTACATTAGTTTGAGCAAAAGAAAAAGGATCTTCAATAGAACGATCTACATGTGA
>CABXBY010000007.1 GCA_902510655.1 uncultured Bacteroidota bacterium
ATTTTGACTTTTAAATTCGTAAACTTTATTAGTTAGATCTTGTAAAAAATCTCTGTCATGTGAAACTAATATTAAAGTTCCGTCAAATTTAACTAGTGCTTGCTTTAAAACACTTTTAGATTTAATATCCAAATGATTAGTCGGTTCATCCATTACTAATACATTAAATGGTTGCAAAAGAAGCTTAGCAAGTGCTAATCTATTTCTTTCACCTCCTGAAAGTACTCTTACATATTTTTCAACATCATCTCCTTTAAATAAAAAAGAACCCAATACGTCTCTAACTTTAGATCTATTTGTTTCATTTGCAGAATCTATCATTGTTTGCAAAACAGTTTTAGAACCATCTAAATACTCAGCTTGATTTTGAGCAAAATATCCAATTTGAACATTGTGACCTAGTTTTGAATTACCTGAGGATGGAGTTAATTCACCAACCATAATTTTTGCTAATGTAGATTTACCTTGTCCATTTTGTCCAACGAATGCAATTTTACTTTTTCTTTCAATAAGTAAATTCACATTGGACAATACATTATTATCATCATAATTTTTTGATAAATTTTCAATTTCAGCAACAACTTTCCCTGGATTTATTGAAATATTAAAATTTAATTTCATGACACTATTGTCGTCCTGATCGACTTCAATTCTATCAATTTTTTCAATCTTCTTCATAAGGGATTGAGCCATTGATGCTTTAGAAGCTTTTGCTTTAAATTTTTGAATTAACTTTTCAGTGTGTTGAATGTGTTTTTCTTGATTTTTTTGAGCACTAATTTGTTGAGATTTTATTTCTTCTCTTAAAACCAAGTATTTTGAATAAGGTTTATTAAAATCATATATTCTTCCTAGAGAAATATCTATAGTTCTATTAGTTACATTGTTCAAAAACATTTTATCATGCGAAACTATAACCACTGCTCCTAAAAAAGATTTAAGAAAGTTTTCAAGCCATATTATTGACTCGATATCCAAGTGGTTTGTAGGCTCATCCAATAATAATAAATCATTACTTTGAAGAAGTAATTTCGCTAATTCAATTCTCATTCTCCATCCACCAGAAAAAGTATCTGTACTCTTGAGAAAATCATCTCTTTTAAAACCAAGACCTTGTAATATTTTTTCGGTATGTCCTTGATAATTATATCCTCCTATCAATTCATACCTATCATTAACATCACTTAGGTCATTTATTAGTTCTAAATATGAATCACTTTCATAGTCAGTCCTCTCACTTAGTTGGGTGTTAATTTCATTTTGTCTTTTCTCAAGAGTTTTAATTTCACTAAAAGCTTGATAGGCTTCCTCTAGAACAGTCCTCCCTTTATCAAAATCAATGTCTTGTTTAAGAAATCCTATTTTTAAATCTTTCTCGTAGGCAATAGAACCTGAATCCATCTCAGTTTCTTTCGATAAAAGTTTTAACAAGGTTGATTTTCCTGCTCCATTTTTTCCAATCAAACCTACCCTATCACCTGATATTAGTTTAAATGAAATTTCTTTAAACAAATATTCACCGGAAAAGGAAACAGAAAGGTTGTGTATGTTTAGCATCAACTAAAATTTCTGGCAAATGTAAATAATTATATCAATGATGTTTTAAGAGATTATCAAAACTATTTGAACTTTTCATTAACTCATTATATTCAAGAATATTTGTTCCTGAATTTGAATTAATAACTTGATATATCATTGCTTTCGAAATATTGATTGCCGAAATACTTTTGTACTTTGAAAATCTCCCAAAAAGAAGTTTATCTATTAAAGAAAATAAAATTTTTCCGATTTTTTCACCAACTCTACTTTCATTTCTTTTTCCTAAAATTATACCAGGTCTTACAATACTTAAATGATCTAATGAAATTTTAGAAATATCTCTTTCAATTAAGCCTTTAGTTTTAGGATATAAAAATGTTGAACTAGGATCTGATCCAACTGATGATATTATGGATATACTTTTTATTCCACAATTACTTGCTATCCTTGCCAAATCAATACAATAATGATAATCTACTTTTGTAAAATTCTCAGAACTTCCTGCCTTTTTTCTTGTTGTTCCCAAAGCAATGTACAAATGATCAGTATCATTTAAGACTCTTTCAATATTTAGATTATCAAAATCAACTACAACATTTTGAATGTTAGGGTTTGAATAAATGACTTTTTTTCTGGTTAGAGTAACTACTTTAGGGTAGAGTTTTGATAAATTTTCTAATAAATGAGAACCAACTAAACCTGTAGATCCTGCAATGCATGGGATATGTTTTTGGTTAATCATTACATAATAAAATTATATAATAGACCAGCTAAAACAGCTCCTAGAATTGGCCCTAAGACAGGAATCCAACTATAAGACCAATCAACATTTTTATTCTTTCTTGGCAGTAATGAATAAACCAATCTAGGACCGAAATCCCTTGCTGGATTTATAGCAAAACCCGTAGTGCCGCCAAGTGTCATTCCTATTACCCAAACTAATATACCTACAGGAAGAGCATCAAGAGCTCCTAGACCAAAATTAACCACTTCACCTTCAATTTTTAAGTTTGGTTCTACTATATAAAATATAGCGAATACTAAAACAAAAGTTGCGATAGTTTCACTAAAGAAATTGTTTTTATAACTTCTAATGGCAGGTCCTGTACAAAAAGAACCTCTTACAGCATTTTCGTCTTTGGTTAATCTGTAATGGTCTATATAAACAATATATGCCAACCAACTACCAAACATAGCAGCTGCAAGTTGAGTTATCAAATATCCCGGGACTAATGACCATGAAAATTTTCCTGCTATTGCTAAACCAATAGTTACGGCTGGATTTAAATGAGCTCCACTAAATTGCCCTGTGATAAAAACAGCGACAAAGACTGATAGTCCCCAAGCCATACTTACAAGTACCCAGTTGGAATTTTCACTTCCAATTGTATTTTTTAAACTTGTATTTGCATTTACTCCAATTCCTAGTAACATAAGAATTGTTGTACCTATAAATTCAGCTAAAATAGAGTCCATATTATATTTTATTAATGTTAGTTAATTTATAAAAAGATTTGAGTTGTTCATTTATCCACACCTTATCTTTAGAAAGTTCATTTGACATGATTTCAACAACCATCGGGGCAATTCTTATGCTTTCTTTTATATTTAAAAATAAGCATCTAGATCGACGTGACATAATATCATCTAAATTTAATGCCATTTCATTGTTAACATAGTGAATTATCATTTCCTCAGACAAGAAAAAGTCATCACTTAAAGATTTTTTTGAAAAATCAATATCACTTAAACCATTCTTAATTTTTAAATCGGAAGTTTTGCTATTAACAAATGGCAATTTTGTCTTTTTTAAAGTAAGATCAATCACATTTTCTGCCATTCTTCGATATGTTGTCCATTTACCTCCAATAACACTAACCATTCCCGATTCACTAACTATTATTTTATGTTTTCTTGACAAATCTTTAGACTTAGAACTAGAATTATTAGCAACTAAAGGTCTTAACCCAACAAATACACTTTTGATATCTTCTTTTAAAGGATAAACCTCAAGGTAATTTTTAATATTTTCTAATATAAAATTAATTTCTTCCTGTGTTGACTCTGGATTAAAAGAAGGATTATCAACAACTGTATCGGTTGTACCAATAATTACATGATCTTGCCATGGAACAGCAAACAATACTCTTCCGTCGGATGTTTTCGGAACTAGTATTCCAAAATTGCCATTTAAAAAACATTTGTCAACAACCAAATGAACTCCCTGACTCGGTCTAATTACAGTTTTTAATTTATTAGAATCCAGTTCCATAATTGATCTTGAAAAAACTCCAGTTGCATTAATAACATTATCACTATTAATAGAAAAATTATTGTTATTTACAGAGTCATGTGCAATAACCCCTTTAATTTTACCATTTACTTTAATTAATGATTCTACCGACATATAATTGATTAGAACTGCATTATTAATTTCTGATGTTAAAGCAATATCAATTCCGAGTCTTGAATCATCAAATTGGCCATCAAAATAAACAACCCCTCCTTTTAACTTTTCTTTATCAACATTAGGAACTAATTTAATAGCACTTTCTCTATTAACTGTTCTAGATTTTTCAAAACTTAAATTGCCTGATATAAAATCATATATTTTTAAACCAAAAAAATAATAAAATTTCAAAAAATAATTATAAACAGGTATTAAAAAACCAACCTGTTTAACCAAGTGAGGTGCATTTTTTATTAAAACATCTCTTTCTTTTAAAGCTTCGTAAACTAGACTAATTTGACCCTTTTCTAAATACCTGACTCCGCCATGAATAAGTTTTGTACTTCGTGAAGAAGTTCCCTTACAAAAGTCGAATTTTTCTAATAATATGACAGAATAACCTCTGGAAGATGCGTCCAATGCACAACCAAGTCCAGAAGCACCGCCTCCAATTACTATAAAATCGAATTTTTTATTATTATTTAATAATTTAATATTTGAAGATCTGTTCAATTTTAAAGAACTTTTTTAATTCTATTTTCCCAATTAGAAATAACTTTTTTGTCATACTCTTGTACTGAGGGATGAAATTTCTTTTCAATATTCCAAATACTTTTTAATTCATCAACTGAACTCCAAAAGCCTGTTGCCAGCCCAGCAAAAAAAGCGACACCTAAAGCGGTTGTTTCTGTGATTTTTGGTCTAATTACTTGGGCTTGCAGTAAGTTAGATTGAATTTGCATTAGAAGATTATTATTACTTGCTCCTCCATCTACTTTTAATTTATCAAAAGTAGTTCCTGAATCTTTTTGCATTTCAATTATAATCTCTCTTGATCTCAATGCTATTGCTTCTAATGCAGCTCTAGCAATATGTCCTTTTTTAGTTCCTCTTGTTATTCCCATTATAGCACCTGTAGCATTTGGGTTCCAGTAAGGTGCTCCTAATCCAGATAAAGCAGAAATAAAAGTAACTCCACCGTTATTATCTACCGTTTTTGCTAAATCTTCAATTTCTGAGGCATCATCAATAATATTCAATTGATCCCTTAACCATTGAACTATCGCTCCTGCAATAAACACACTTCCTTCTAGGGCATAAACTGTTTTATCACCAATTTTCCAGCCAATTGTAGTCAACATTCTATTATTTGATTTGACTGGCTTATCTCCGGTATTCATCATGCAAAAACAGCCTGTTCCATAGGTGTTTTTAACATCTCCTGGCTCAATACACATTTGACCAAATAATGCAGCTTGTTGGTCACCTGCAATTCCAGAAATAGGAATCTCAAAACCTAAAACATCTAAATCAGTTGCTCCTATTATCTTAGAACTATCATAAACTTTAGCTAACATATTTTTTGGAATATTCAAAAGAGATAATAACTCATCATCCCATTTTAAAGTATGAATATTAAAAAGTAATGTTCTACTAGCATTTGTGTAATCTGTGGCATGTAATTTTTTATTGGTTAAGTTCCATATAAGCCATGTATCTACTGTTCCAAACAAAAGGTCTCCGTTTTCAGCAGCTT
The DNA here is from genome assembly GCA_902510655.1 of uncultured Bacteroidota bacterium. GTDB lineage: Bacteria > Bacteroidota > Bacteroidia > Flavobacteriales > Flavobacteriaceae > MAG-121220-bin8. Next base: position 5,526 of record CABXBY010000007.1, read on the forward strand.
GTCTTATTGAGTTGTCTGAATCTAAAATCCATTTAATTTTTGTGCCAGAGAAGTAAGCATCCAATAGTAATCCAGTTTTGTTATAAAAAGTATTTGCCTTTCCTAAATCGTCTAGCTCATCGCAAAACGAAGCAGTTCTTCTATCTTGCCAAACAATTGCATTATAAACAGGTTTTCCGGTATATTTATTCCATACAACTGTTGTTTCTCTTTGATTTGTTATGCCAATTGAATCAATTTCATCAAGACTTATCTTAGATTTATTTATCACATCGTGGATCGCTTTTAACTGAGTATTCCAAATTTCAATTGGATCGTGTTCAACCCAAGATTCTTTTGGAAAAATTTGAGTGAACTCAAACTGTGAAATAGAAATTTGAATTCCATTTTTATCAAATAAAATAGCTCGTGAACTAGTTGTTCCAGCATCAATAGACAATATGTATTTTTTCATAAATTTTAGTTATTCAATTATTAATTCATCAGCAAATATCCAAGAGGGTAAATCGGCTCCATGGTGCCATATAGGTGCTTTACTCATATTATCTGCTATTATTTTTATATACCTAGTGTTTAAATTTTTAACATCAATAGAAAATGTTTGAATATCATTTACTTTGCTTTTGGGAGATAAATCAAATTTATTGGATGCTTTACCTAAACTTTTCCAATTTAGATTATCATCGGAATAAAAGAACTCTACTTGTTCTGGAAAAAAAACTATGTGATTAGTTACCTGAAGAAAATTAATACTTATGGATTTTATATCTTTTGTCTGATCTAAATCTACAACTGCGCTTAAATCATTCCCTTCAAAGCCTAACCAATTTGAATAAAAACTGTTTCCGCCTAAAGCTCCATCTGTTAATACTTTAGGATCTTCATTTGCATATTTTTTAGGAGATGTAAGAAGGGTAATGTTTTTTAAACTTGCAAGATTTTCTTTAACTGCAGTTTTCAATGCATTTTTGTAGTTAACTACATAATCAGAAACTGTAAAGCCCATTTCGTTCATCAACGTAATATTATTATTAATGCAAGTATTTTTAAAGTGATTAAGTCTTTTGATCAATTTTGGATTAACACTTTTTATATCATTATCAAATACAGTCAATTGAAATGAATCAGAAAAGTTTTTTCTATAGGATTCTAAAATTGCATAATCTATAGAAATTTTGGATCTAAGAATTCTTTTATAATAATCTGAATTTAACTCAACACTGTTTAAAGCCTTGTCGAACATAATATCATAGCTTAATAGATTTTTAGGACTTAAAAAAGAGTCAAATCCCTGTGAAGGATCACCATATAAGAAAAGAAAAAAAGAAGTAGTATCAATCTGGTTTTGTATCTTATTTACGTATTCAGAAATATACTTCCCTCCGCTTCCATAATACCTATTATTAAATTGATTTAAAAGAATTTGAAAATCTAAATTAGGATCCCAAAGTAGTTTAGCCATTATATAACTTCTAAGCTCAAAAAGCTCACTATTATTATTTGAATGTTGTTCGAAAATCCATTTTGCATTATTGTCAACAAACAGATTTATGTTTGGCTTTATGGTTCCCCAATTTGGAAAGGGTGCCAAGAAATTTGTAAACTGAGTAGTATAATCCCAAATTCTAATGTTATCGGTTAACTTAGACCAACCCTTTAAATCAGAGGTGAAATCTTTACAACCTATTTCTATTGGAATACTTCTGTCACATTCGATAGAGCATAATGTTATTAAAACATTTTCAATAGGTTTAACTTTAGGTGGTTTTCTGGTATATTGATAAGCTAGTGTTGATATTGTTTTGTTTGGAAAAGATTTAGCAACTTCATTAACAAAATGTATCATTGTTCCAGCTGGACTTCCCTCTTCCATGTCAATCTCTGAACACTTATCACATTTACAATATTGAGTATTATCATCTTGGCTAACAGAAATTACATCAGAACCTGGAAACTTATTGAAAAAAGACTTTACACTGTCTTTCACAATATTTAAAACATCAGGATTTGTTAAACACAGTTGAGTGGGCAGTCTTTTATCTCCTATTAAGGCATAATATTCTGGGTTATTTTCGTAAAAAACATCATAAGGAAGAAAGCGATGAAAAGTATGTACTCTAGCATTTGGAACATATCTTGGAAATGCTTCATTTGTGACTTTTAGCTTATCAGCAAAAGTTGAATCTTTATAAAATAATTTTGAATGAACAGTTCTAGTCAAAACAGGTGGTTCATAATAATAAGAATAGTTATTTGGAAAATTTATTGATTTTACATCACTGTAATAAGTAAAATCAGTTGATAGCCAATTTACGTTCAAAAACTTTTCAATAAAATCATAAGTAGCATAGTATAAATTTGTTTTATTATTAGCAGAAATTGTAATTAAGGAATCCTTATAATTTATAGAAATAAAATCTTTATTATAATCAGGTTTTTCAGTTAAAATTATTGATCTATTTTTCTTTTTTTCTGAAATCTCTAATGTTAAACCTAAAGTTTTGTCTAAATAAACATTTAATGTGTCTGCGACATCATTATAATTAGTAACGATATTATACTTAGAAAGAGTAGAAATGTCAATTGAAACTTGATTTTCGGAACAAGAAAAAATAAGAAATAAAATTATAAAATATAGCTTTTTCATATGAAAGCTATAAGTTAAGAAAACTATTTAAATATTAAATCTAGGTTTACTAAAAAGTAACATTTTTTGAAGATATCTTATTATCTCTTTTGTACTCAACCTTTACTAAATCACCACTTTTTAATTTAGACAAGGCTTTCATATAAGACATCATATCATCAATTTTGGCTTCTCCTAATTTAGTAATAACATCGCCCTTTATAAAACCTGCAATTTCAGCAGGTCTTCCTGACGAAACTCCGTCAATTCGCATTCCTTTACCATCGTATAGATAATCTGGAATAACTCCTAATGAAACCTTAAATCTTGGAGATTCTTGACTTTCATTTTTTGTTTTTCTAAACTGTAACTTTCCATTGTCATCAAGGTCAGAAATAATAGAAAATATGTAGTTTGAAATTAAATCTAAACCTTCGTAATTAATCAAATCACTATCATCACTAGGCTTGTGATAGTTTTCATGTTGGCCAGTAAAAAAATGAAGAACTGGAATATCTTGCAAATAAAATGATGTGTGATCAGATGGACCTATTCCAGATTCATTTTCAATAATTTTAAATACATCATTATTGGATTTAATGGTTTGTTTGAAAATAGGAGAAGTTCCAAGACCATAAATTGCCAAAGATTTTTCATCATTTAATCTTCCCACCATATCCATGTTTATCATGTAATTAATTGATGAAATATCAATTGTAGGGTTTTTGACAAAGAAATTTGAACCAAGAAGTCCCATTTCCTCTCCTGAAAAAGCTATAAACAAATAATTATTATTTTTATTTTCATCAATTAATTTAGCTGCTAAATCCAGCACTAATGAAACTCCACTTGCATTATCATCTGCACCGTTATGAATTTTAATTTCATTTCCTCTATATAATGAACCCTGATCACCAAAACCCAAATGGTCATAATGAGCACCAATAACAACAGTATTTAATGAGTTATTGTTTATAAAACCAATTACGTTATTCCCTGTAATTCCATTACTTTTTAATGAATCATTAAACTTAATTTCTTCATGTGGATGAGATTTTGGTTTAAAAGAAAAAGGATGTAAATAATCAATTGCTCCTTTAGCTTCTACATTCAAATCTTTAAATCTTTTTGAAATATAACTTGCAGCTTTTCTTTCTCCTTCACTACCTGTAGCTCTACCTTCTAAATCATCCGAAGACAAAAAGGTTAAATCCTCTTTGATTTGATTAGTATAAACAACAGGTGAAGTACAAGAAATTGAAAAAATTAAAAAGAAGATGATATAAGTCAAAGGATTTCTCATTATTTGTATATTTTTGCGCAAATTACAAATTTATAACATGAAACAATTATCTCTAATTATAATTTTATTCGGACTATTTTCTTGTCAAACAAAAAAAGAAAATTCAAATCCTTTAATTTTTGAAGATGAAGTGAATTTTAAAAATTTAAGACAAGTTACTTTTGGAGGAGATAATGCAGAAGCGTATTGGAGTTTCGATGATAAACAACTAGTTTTTCAGTCTAACAATAATAGCTGGAATGTTGAATGTGATCAAATGTTTTTAATGGATGCTGATCAAACATTTAAAAATAATGACCCAAAAATGATTAGTACTGGACTTGGAAGAACTACATGTTCTTATTTTCTTCCTGATAATGAGCATATCTTATATGCCTCTACACACGAAGACAATGAAAAATGTCCTGAAGTTCCCTTAAGAAAAGAAGGTAAATATGTATGGCCTATTTATGAAACATTTGACATATATGTGTCTGATTTAAATGGAAAAATCATAAACAAACTTACAGATCAAGTTGGTTACGATGCTGAAGCAACTGTTTCACCAGTTGGAGATAAAATCGTTTTTACATCAACAAGAAATGGTGATTTAGATTTGTATACAATGAATATTGACGGTTCGGATGTCAAACAAATAACTTTTGATTTAGGATATGACGGAGGAGCATTCTTTTCGCCTGATGGTTCGAAATTAATTTTCAGATCATCAAGACCTAAAACTGATAAAGAAATTGAAGAATATAAAAGTTTACTTGAACAAGGACTAGTACAACCTACTAATATGGAATTGTACATATGTAATTCTGATGGAAGTGAACTTCGTCAATTAACAGATCTTGGTAATGCGAACTGGAGTCCAGTATTCCACCCCTCCGGAGAAAAAATTCTATTTTCTTCAAATTTTGAAGCAGAGAGAGGATTCCCTTTCAATCTGTACATGATTGATATTGATGGTAAAAACTTAAAAAGAGTTACACACAGTGAAACTTTTGATGCATTTCCTGTTTTTTCTAGAGATGGAAAAAAGTTAGCTTTTTCTTCAAACAGAAATAATAACGGTACAAGAGATACCAATCTTTTTATTGCCGAGTGGCAAGATTAAATTAATTACTTTTTTTAAATATTAATTTAAAATTAATTTTTGCTAAGTCATCCATTTTGACAAGCATTAAAGAAGGTAGTTTAATATCAAAATCTGTAAGAATAATCGAAAATTTTCCTTCGATAATTAAGGTGTCATTTTTCTTATTAAAGGAAGCATTAACTATTTTATCAACTTTTTTTCCATGGAAATCTAATTCGCCATTGAATTCAATATTATTTGAATTAAGTAAAATTTCATCTGAAAAAAACTTAACACTTGGGAAGTTTAAAGCGTTTAATACTCTAATAGCATTAGAATCTCTATTACTAATTCCGCTGTCAAAATCAGCTATATTTGCTGAAACAGCAATTTTATTTTTAGATTGTTCCAAAAAAACTCCCTTTATATTTTTATTAATTCCTGACCAAGCGTGAAGAAGATGTTTGGCGTTATATTCAATAACAGATTCATTACTATCTAACATCCATTTATTTTCGTTTTGGGCCGATAGATTAGAAAAGGAAATAAAAATTAAAAAGAATATAGTTTTATACATAATTAAAATTTAATAACTAGTACAGCAGTAGCGTAACTAGCAAAAGCGGTGTATGCTGCGGCTTTGTGATTACTTTTATTTTTGTCTTTATAATAATTTGTTGCAACCATTGCTGAAAAATGAAGAGTTGCTAACATTTTATGAGCTTTGATTGAATTCAAACCCTTAACCTTTTTGTTTATTAAAGGAGGTGGTGAAAATAATGACAAACCTGCACCAGTAAAATATCCAATATTTACAATTTTACCCATTGTTTTGTGAGTATTGTAAAGATCATCTTGACCATTGTATAACTTACCACCAATGATGCCTTGAGCTATCATTGAAGCTAGTGTTAAATAACCTATAGCTTGATGTGTGGTTAGCATTGTTTTTCTAATCTTAAGTTCCTTTTCTCTATTTTCTAAATTGAGAGGAGAAATACCTGTTTTTCGAAATAAACCATTTTTTCCCCATAGTATACTCTGAGTAAAAATCATTTTTTCTGGAAGTAATTCAATTTGATTATCATCTTGTTCAATCATATTAAACAAATCATCTTTTTCTTGAGAAAATGAAAAAGAACAAATCAGAAAAACAAACAATATTATATAATTACTTTTCATATTACCTTATTATATGGTCCAAGCTCTTCCATTAGTGGTTTCTTGTAAATCAACACATCCCTTTTGTTCACCAGGAACAGGTCTAAATACTAATATGTTTTCACCAATATATTGATTAGTTTTAAAAGCGTTAATTAAAAGTTTTCTAAATGAATTTAAAAAAATATAAGAAAGTGATTCTCCAGTATTCATAAAATTATTGATCCAAATATCATGCTTAGATTTATTTTTGATTAAATAAAAATCTAACAACTCTGTAATTGAGTTTAAATCAATCTTTTTCAACTTAGTTTTTTTTAAACATTCAGACTTAAATGATTCAAAAGAATTGTTAAACGTTTTTTGTTCTTCATTATTTAAAACCTGAGAAATATAAATGTCAACAAATTTTAATAAATCTAACTCTTTAGCTCCTGGAATTTCCTTGGAACTAGGAATTATTAAGTCTGCTAATTCATTTAAAAAGTTAATACTTTCTTTTTTAAAAAAAACAGGATTCCAATTTAAATCATTTTTACAGGACTGAAATAAACTTACACTTAGTGGAGTCACTGCTAATGTGCCAATTCCTAAACCAACTTTTTTTAATAAATTTCTTCTATTCATGTTAAAGTTTATTGTTTTTAAGTTTCTTGACAGCATAATCAACAGCTCTTGCAGTAATTGCCATATAAGTTAATGATGGATTCACATTTCCAGATGAGGTCATACAAGCTCCATCAGTAATAAAGAGATTTTTTACTGCGTGTACCTGATTAAAAGCATTAAGTACAGATGTTTTAGGATCTCTTCCCATTCTTGCTGTACCCATTTCGTGAATACCTAATCCTAATCCATATGGACTTTCCATTGGTTTTACATTTTTAAAACCAGCATTATCTAACATTTCCATTGCTTGTAGCTGCATATCCTTTCTCATATTTAATTCGTTTTCTCTAAGCTTAGCATCGAAAGTTACCGTTGGAAGCCCCCATTTATCAGTTTTATTATAATCTAAAAAAATCTTGTTATCGTGATACGGCAGCACCTCTCCAAAACCATTCAAACCCATTTTCCACTGTCCTGGTTTTATAATTGCTTGTTTTAATTTTTCACCATAAGATGCCTCTTTAACATATTTAGTCCAATCTGTTCGACTTGCTCCTCCTTGATAACCATAGCCCCTTAAAAAGTTTTTGTTTTTAGTTTTACCTCCTATGTTTTGGAATCTTGGAATATAAATACCGTTTGGTCTTCTTCCAGTATAGTATTTATCTTCAAAACCATCATAACTAGCATCCGCACCTATTTGAAAATGATGGTCCATAATGTTGTGTCCAAGCTCACCAGAATCATTTCCAAGCCCGTTTGGAAAACGATTAGATTTTGATTGCATTAAAATTGAAGTTGTAGGCACTGTAGAAGCGCACATGAAAATAATTTTAGCTTTAAATTCATAAGTTAAATTAGTCTCTGAATCAATAATTTTAACTCCAGATGCCTTTTTATTTGTCTCATCATAAATTACTTCATATACTATTGAATTAGTTCTTAAAGTCATATTTCCAGTTGCTTCAGCTGCAGGAAGAGTCGAAGAATTACTACTAAAATAAGCTCCAAATGGGCACCCTCTTCTACATCTATTTCTAAATTGACAATTTAATCTTCCTAATCCAGGTTTAGTACCTTCTGTTATGTGAGCAACTCTCCCAATAGTCATGTGTCTATTGGAATATTTTTCTGAAATAGAGTTTTGTAAAACCTTTTCAACACAATTTAACTCCATTGGTTTTAGGAGCTTTTGATTTGGAAATTGATTTAAGTTTAAATTCTCTCCACTAACTCCAATATAATTTTCAACATAGTCGTACCAAGGTGCTAAATCTTTATATCTTATTGGCCAATCAACACCATATCCATCCTCTTTATTAGCTACAAAATCAAATGGGGTTAACCTATAACTTTGTCTAGCCCAAAGCAACGATCTTCCTCCAACATGATACCCTCGAATCCAATCAAATCTTTTTTTCTCATTGTAAGGATGTTCAATATCATCAACAAAGAAATCTTTTGTTGATTCCGTATTTACATAACCAGTTCTACTTTGTTTGGGTTGTCTTTTTTCAATTTCCTGAGTTATAACATCTCCTGCAGGAAATTCCCAATCTTCCTTATTTGCCGTTTTATAATCTTCGACATGTTTTATCATTCTTCCCCTTTCTAAAACGAGGGTTTTTAATCCTTTTTCACAAAGTTCCTTTGCAGCCCATCCTCCACTCATTCCAGTCCCAATTACAATTGCATCAAAGTTTGTTTCCATGTAAAAAATATTTTTTAAGCCCTAATTTATAATTTTAAAAATAAGATAAATGTGATTATATAATTCAAAATTGTTCTCCGTATGACCAACCTTTTCTAACAGGTGGCTTTAAAAAAGCATCAACGTCTTCTCTATTAGTAATTTTCATCTTATCTGCGTTGTATTCTAAATCTGCATTAAATCGTTGAGCTAAACAACCTAATAAAGCCATTTCAGTAAGATCAGCACTATATTCAAAGTTAGAAAGAGGTAATGTATCGTTTTTGATAGAATTAACCCATTCTTCTACTGGCGTCTCATCTTTAATTCTAGGAATTATTTTTTCTGGAGCATTTTTATTAAAATCTATCCAATCTGAATCAGACATAAGTAGACGAGGATTATTAGGTCTTCCACCTGTTATTAATGTATTTTTATCACCTACCATTATCATACCTTGTCTATTATAAGGTTTCATTTTATCAATACCCAAATCATGATATAGATCGGGTTTTAAACCACCTTCATACCATTTTAAAGTGACTTTAGGTCTATTTTTATTTTTTGCAAAATTATAGGTTACTACAGATTTTTCAGAAACAAAATTATGTTTAGTCATTGGATTAGTTACATTTACATTAATACTTTTTGGCATACCCAAATCTAATGACCAATAAGGACCGTCAAGTGTATGACATGACCAATCACCTAACTGTCCATTTCCAAAATCATAAAATCCTCTCCAAGATTTTGGAGCATAGGCTGTATTAAAATCTCTGTATTTTGAGGGGCCTAACCATAAATCCCAATCTAAATAATCAGGAATAAGATGTTTAGGTGGAGGGAAACTATCTGGTTTAGTCCAATAGTTTCCCGGCTTAAAATTAAAAGCACCAATCCATGCGTGAACTTCCTTGACTTCACCCAATACTCCAGCATCGTACCATTCTTTAATCAGTCTAATTCCATTTGTAGTGTGACCTTGATTTCCCATTTGAGAAACAATTTTATAATATTTTGCAGCTTTTTTTAAAGCTCTTAATTCCCACACATTATGAGCTAGTGGCTTCTCAACATATACATGTTTTCCTAATTCCATTGCTGCCATTGTAGCTGCAAAATGTGTATGATCTGGTGTGCTTATTATAACTGCATCAATTTCCTTATGCATCTTATCAAACATCACTCTAAAATCTTTAAATTTTCTAACATTAGGATGCATGTTATAGCCATCCTTCGCTCTATTATCATCAACATCACACATAGCAACTATGTTTTCTTTGGGAATCCTACTCCAATTTGCTCTTCCTCTGCCACCCACACCAATAACAGCAACATTTAATCTATTGTTTGCCGAAAAACTATATAAGTTGGGTAAAATTAGTAACCCTGAAGAAACTACAGATGTATGTTTTATAAACGATCTTCTGGATGTTTTTTTCATTATCTATTTTTTTACAATTGGCAATGAAATTGAAGAGGGATATTTTTTTGAATGATGAATTGTATTTCTAGCTACAATTCCTTTGGATTCATTAAAATTATCTCCTCCAGTATTTAGGTTTCTAGCAAATCTTGGAAAATTACTACTCGAAATTTCTATTCTAATTTTATGATTTTTCTTAAAATGATTACTAGTTGACATTTGAGACAAATCTACTTTATATACGTTACCTTTCTCCATAAAAACTTCCTTATCATATCCTTCTCTATATCTAACCCTTTGAATTGTTTCATCAATATTATAGGCTGTTCCGTCAGGGTAAACATCGATCAGCTTAATAGTTATGTCTGTGTCTTTAACATCAGATGAAATATAAATTGAAGAATTTATAAACCCGGTGACTTCAAATCCATTTTTTAGAGTTTCCGAGGTATAAACTAATACATCATCCCTTCTTTCAACTTCTTGTTGATCATATGCACCACCTTTTACAGCATTACCCATACAACAAACACCACCACCATTTGAAGTTACTGGATCCATAGGGTCGTATAAGAAAGAGTCACTATTATTTTTAATTTTTCTTTTTAAAGTGGTTAGTTTTCCATCACCATACATAGTATTGGCACTTCCATCACTACTTAAATAAAACGTTGTCATCTCGGTATTTTCTGGTGGCCAGACTTCAGAACTTTGCCATTTATTGGATCCCATAGTATAGTACTGAACTCTTGGTGTGTTGTCTTTAAAATCGTTTTGCTTTTCTTTCAGCATTAAATTAAACCAATCATAAATCTGTTCTTCATAATTTAATCTAGCATCTCCCACACTTCTTTCACCAACAATTGTGTTTTCGGTAGCTCTGGTAAATCCACAATGCAATGTAGGGGCTATAATCAAATACTGATTATCATTTACATACTGATCTACAGAGTTTTCTCTAACATGATTAAATAAAGCTATGTTTGGAGTTGTTGCAACATCATACCATGAAACAAACCAAAAACTTGGAACACCAAAATCCATATTGTCGTGGTATAAGCCACCCTTATACCAGTCCTGGTCGTTTGGCTTTCTTTTAATCATTTTATCAAAGATTTCTTTCTTACCTCCAACGTTTTTTAGAAGATCTTGTAGCGGCAAGTGTTTAATTTTTTCAGCCCAATCAACTGGTGGGTTTTCTGGCGCTAAATCATAAAATCTAGAAATTCTAATTAAGTCTTCTTGGGATGCGCCTGCTGGAATTCTTGGTTTAAACTTATCGTGTTCTACACCATATAACCAAGTTCCAAACAATAATTGTTCTACTCCTCCTCTGTACCAATTTCCTTGCTCATAAAAATCTCCTACCCTACCAACTCCTGCTCCAAATCCTTGAGGAACCATAGCAGCATGAGAAGGATGATCTAAAGCTGCAACTGCCATTTGCCACTCAGCAGTTGATGAACATCCAAGTGTTCCGATTTTACCATTAGACCAAGATTGTTCACTCATCCATGAAAATGCATCGTATCCATCTGTTAAAGGAGTTCCCAAAATATCCCATTCACCTTCACTAAAATATCTTCCTCTTTCGTTTTGAACAACATAAGCATATCCTCTTTTTAAAGCTTCATAAGCTCTTTGGTGGGTACGGTTTTTTTCTTCACCATCTCCCCAGGAATTAAAATTATATGGTGTTCTTGAAAAAATTATTGGAACCTTTTTATCAGATTTAGGAACATATATATCAGTTGCTAGCCTAACACCATCTCGCATAGGCATCATAACTTTTTGTTCAAGAGTTCCAATTTCATTTATTTTAGACAAAATATCCTCTTGGGATTTAACAAAACTTGAGCTAAAAAGTATAGTAATTAAAAACAGTATATTATAAAGATTCTTCATATATTAAAATTATTATTTAAGTTAACAAATAGATTTTTATATGAAAGCCTTGATTCCAGAAATGTTCGAAATTTTTTCAGCTTTTTCGTTTGTTTTTTACGGAATCATGTCTTTCACCTCTAATATAATGAAATCTGAATTCAATAGATGGGGTATTTCTAAATTTAGAATTATAGTTGGCTGCGCTCAATTAACAGGTGGATTCGGTTTGTTATTAGGCTTTTATTTTCCTGTAATGACACTATTATCTTCACTAGGCCTTACAGTGCTAATGCTTTTGGGTTTTATTTTAAGATTAATTGTTAAAGATGGAATTGTTAAATCTAGTCCAGCTTTTATTTATATAATAATCAACTTATTTATATTACTTAATAATTTAAATATTGATTTTTGAAAAAAACAATTGCAATTGCAGGAGCAACTGGATTTATAGGACAATGGTTTATTGAAAAATATAAACACGAATACAATGTCATTGCTTTAAGTAGAAATAAAATTAAGTATCCTGATTCAACTGATGTCAACTGGAAGCAAGTTGATTTATATTCTATTTCTAGCACAACAAAAGCCTTAAAGGGAGCAGATATAGCGATATATCTTGTTCATTCAATGATGCCTTCAACAAGGTTAAATCAAGGTGATTTTGAAGATACTGATATATTATTAGCTGATAATTTTTCAAGAGCTGCACAAGAATGTAATTTAAAACAAATAATATACGTGGGCGGGATACTTCCTAAAGATGACCACACTATATCCAAACATTTGAAGTCGAGATATGAAGTTGAAAAAACACTAGGTTCTAGAAATACTCCCTTGACTTCTATAAGGGCTGGTATAATAATTGGACCTAATGGATCCTCATTTAGAATAGTTCAGCAACTTGTTAAAAATCTTCCGCTTATGGCGTGTCCGGAATGGACAAAATCACTAAATCAACCCATTGATATTTTAGATGCACTTAAAATTATAAGATGGTCTGTAGGAAATGAATCAACATATAACAAACCTGTTGAAATTGGCGGAAATCAAATAATAACCTACATGGACTTGTTAAAGATAACCGCAAAAAAAATGAATAAAAGAAGACTCATCTTTTCATTATCATTTATAACTATAGGATTATCAAAACTATGGGTAAGTCTAATTACAGGAACAAGTAAATTTTTAGTTTCACCTCTTGTTGAAAGCTTAAAACATAAAATGACATTAAATCCTGAAAATATTGTAGATCTACCAATTGATTACATAAGTGTAGAAGATAGTGTAGAGAAAGCATTATATCCAAAAGAAAGAATTCCTAAAAATCCGGAATTTTATCCAAGAAAGAAAAAAGAAAACACTGTTAGAAGTGTTCAAAGAATAGCCAATCCAAGTAATAGATCAATGGATTTTGTTTCTAGAATTTATCCAATTTGGCTGAAAAAAAGATTCGCTGATATTTTGAAAGCTAATTATGACGGGAATTTTATAAAATTCAGTTTTTTAATGATTCCTCTTCTGGAACTCAAAGTAATAAAATCAAGAAGTGATGATAATAGAAAATTATTTTATATCACTGGAGGTTGGCTTGTAAAAAGGACTTCTCTTGGATGGTTAGAATTTAGATCTGTCCTAAATAATGAATACTTGATAGCAGGAATACACGAATATGTACCCAGTTTACCATGGTATATTTATAAATATACACAGGCAAAACTACATTTAGTTGTAATGAAAAGATTTGAAAAATTTTTATTTAGTGTTCCTAAAAAATATTCAAAAAATATTAAACAAAATTAAGGCTCCACCCTTTTTCGTATTCTCTTGACCAGAACTTTTTCTTTATTTTACTATCAAGAATATCTCCGTTTCTAGAATCTATTTTAAAAGATTTTCCAGATCTGTGTGCCAGATTAGCATAATGCACCATACTTTGACTAATCACAGCATCGTTTATTGGAGAATTAAGCACTTCCCCATCCCTTATAGACTTCAAAAAGTTTCTAAAATGTTTAGTAGTCATGTTTCCACCTCCACCAAGTTGAGTGCCAGATTCTTTATCGCCTGAAATACTATTTTTAATTTCTTTTCCATTTAAATCATAAACTGTGTAACCACTTCTGTCAACTGTAGCAGAACCCAGTGATCCATATATTATAGTTCCTCTTCCACCCATAGTTTTATTATGATGGGCATTTCTACTATGACAATTCCAATCAATTTTTAAGTTATTAGAAAAATGAAATTTTGCTTCCATAGTATCATACATAGTCCAACCGTCGTCTATAAAATGATTTTTACTCGAATATACATCAACACTTTCAGGATAATGAACACCAAGCGCCCATCTAGCGACATCAAGTTCATGGGTAGCATTATTTCCAGCTTCTCCAGTACCAAAATCCCATCCATACCATCTCCAATTATAATCCCAAGTATTGAAAGTGTAGGGCTTTCTCTTCGATGGCCCTTGAAACAAACTCCAATCTAATCCAACAGGGATTGGAGCTTTTATTTGATTAGGAACTCTTGGTCTATTATTATTATAATATGCTTCAGCTTTATTTAAATCTCCAATTATACCATTGTGAAGTAATTTTATAAGATCTGCAGTTTCATATGAGGATCTTTGTTGATTTCCCATTTGAACTGATTTATTATAATAACTCTGATAATTAACTAGAAGCTCACTCTCTTTTAAATTATGACTACAAGGCTTTTCAAGATAAATATGTTTACCAGCTTCCATACCTTTACAGGCTGCGTAAGTATGCCAGTGATCTGGTGTGGCAATTATTAAAGTATCTACATCTTTGTCATCAATGATTTTATGAATATTTTTCTCAGAATTTACCTTTTGTTTAGTTAAATTATAATAACTTTTATTTGCCTTATCAAGCTGCTTATCCATAACATCACAAAAATATTTAATCTCAACATTTTTCATTTTTAAAGATGAGTTCAACAAACCTGGAAATCTTCTTCCTAGTCCTTGAAACGCTAACGTAATTCTATCGTTTGAACCTAAAATTCTAGAATAGCTTTTTGCAGATGTATTGTAAAAAGGATAAAGTAAAGATGCTCCAACGATTCCCATTGATGATTTTTTGATAAAGCTTCTTCTGTTTTTCATGAAGTGTGTTTAAAATTCTCTTATTTTAATATTTTTAAATGATACTCTATCTCCATGATCTTGTAAAAGTATGCGTCCAGATTTTAACTGACCAAAATTTTCCCATTTAGAATATTTACTATATTCAACTAAAGCTCTAAACATCTGGGAGAACCTATTATATTCAAGAACTTTAATGTTATCAAGCCAATGTTCAACATGCCCATTATTTACTATAATTCTAGCTCTGTGCCATCTCTCTGGGTGAACAGGTCTTTTGGATCTTTGTTCATTTAAATTTTCAGCTTCAATTAAATCATATAATGATCCAACTGTTCTGTTTTTTTTAATCCCTTCCTTGTGGAGATTCCAATTTCCGTTGGAATACTCTAAAACCTTAAATCTTTTGTTAGCGTCAGTATTATTTTTATCATCTATAATTTGAAATTCAAGCCCAATTGAAGAACCTGCTCCCTTATTTAGATTGGTATCAACAAAATATTTAATTCCACTATTTGCACCCTTTGATATTTTAAAATCTAGTTCGAGTTCAAAATTCGAAAATTTTTCTAATGTAACTATATCTCCTCCGTTATTAGATTCTGAGCCATCATTTGCTAAAACTGTTAAAATATTGTTCTCCATTATCCATCCTGATTTTGGAAAAGTAGTAAGCTTGGCTCCCCTCCATCCTTTATATGTTTTTCCATCCCATAAAAATCTCCAATTATTTTTTAGTTGATTATCGCTTAATATATTGTCTATATTATTTATTTCTGTCGCGTAATCCTCAGATTCAGATAAATATTGAGTTAAGTTGTCAGTTAATATTCTTATGTTTTTCCATTTTACCATTTTACCAACTAAAGACTTATCGGCAATATTGTGAATTTGAAGAGCTATAAATCCTTTTTTTGATAAAGGGTCTAATAAATTGGTGCACTGAACTCCGTTAATCCAAGTTTTAATTGAATTACCAACAGCTTCAATTCTAGCCTTATTCCACTCACCATTTTTAAATGCTTTTCTTCCTCTTTCGTTTCTAGTTATTGGATAAAGAAAAAAGTTTTTTCTTGATTGGTCATATATGCCACCAGACCAACCTCTACTTTCATTTGTATCTAGTTCAAATTGATAACCATATACGCGACTATGCTCGGGAACATTATCATTACTTGAACTCCTAAATTGAACACCTGAATTCAAACCATTATCAACATAGACTTCAAATTCTAGAATAAAATCGTCATATTTTTTTTTGGTACCTAAATACGTGCTTGGTGTGTTTAAAATTGAAGTTGCTGAAATTACTCCGTTTTCTAAAAAAAATTTAGCAGAGCCTTGTTTAATTTCCCAATTATTTAAGTTATCATTATTAATTAAGGATACCCAGTTTTCTTGACAAAAAATACTAGAAAATGTTAATAAGAAAAATAGTATTTTAAGAGTTTGCATTATTGAATTTAATGTATGAACTATTTTTATTAAAAATTATAATTAATGAAATTAAACTACTTATTATAAAATAAGACACTATCAATAAGAACTCTGTTGGATAATTAATAAATAAAGCATGATCATTAAATGAATAAAGAATAATAATAGTAAGAATTGACCTAAATAATTCAAAAAATGGAGCCCAAGATTGCAAATCTAAAAGTGAAGTAAATCCAAAAACAGAAACAAAAATAACTAATCCAAACACTAACTTTAAATCTGATTCTATTATTGAAAAATTACTTAAAAAGAAGTAGAGTAAAAAATTAATTAAAACAAAATGAAAGATTGCAGTGAACTTCATAAAAAATGAATAATTGGGACTGTACTTTTCACGATTGAAATGATCTGTTGTTATGGGTCTAGGAAATTTTTCTATTATATCACTAGGTCTCCATCCAGTGGGCATAAACCATATTCTAAGTTTATCTTTAAAACTAGAAGTATTGTATGCATCCTGAATTACATTAAAAGCATGTTGGAAGTTAATTAGTAATGGATTCCAGGTATTTACAGGCTTTAAAACTCCATAAACAGGTGGTTCGTGATCTAACTCCTCCTGAAATGTTCCAAAAATTCTATCCCAAACACAAAAGATCGCAGAAAGGTTTTTATCAATATAAATAGGATTAATTGCATGATGTACTCTATGTTGAGAAGGGGTTACTATTAAGTATTCTAAAAAACCAAGTTTACCTATATGTCTAGTATGATACCAAAATTGAGCAAACAAATGAATTGGAGCTAGAAGGGTTATAAGTTGAGGAGGAACTCCAAAAAAAGCAGCAGGAATTAAGAAAAATGCCCCAAAACCAATCCAAGCTGAGATACTTTGTCTTAACGCACATGCTAAATTAAATTCTTCACTACTGTGGTGAATAACATGACGATTCCAAAATATATTTACTTTATGATTTAATCTATGATTCCAATAACTAGCAAAATCAATACAAATAAAAGCTACAACGTATAATAAGGCACTAGATTCTAAATCAAAAACAGCAATAGAATCAAGAATATATGGATAGGATAAAATAACTAAAACTAAACCTAAAGAGTCTTTTAAAACATTTGTAACTCCAGAGCTAAGACTAGACAAAGTATCCATAAAAGAATATGTTTGTTTATTTGTAAAATGACCATAAAGAGCTTCAATAATCATTAGTACCATAAAGCCAGGAACTACCCAAAGTAATATTGAGGCGTAAGTGCTCATATTGTCATGATTTACGTTAAATTTTTGAACAAATAAAAAAGTAGAGAGTAAATTCATATTTTTAAATTAAATAAAACCTTTTGATATCTATAAATTTAAACATATTTTTTTACATTTGCATTCGTCAAAAAAAGGTCGCGTAGCTCAGCTGGATAGAGCATCTGCCTTCTAAGCAGACGGTCAGAGGTTCGAATCCTCTCGCGATCACTTGAAACCTTACCTTAATTGGTAGGGTTTTTTTGTTGTTCTAACTTAGGTTTTATAAAATTATTATATTAGAGTCATGGATATATCATATTTAGGTTTATTAGTTTTGATTTTAACAGGAGTTATGTTTCTTAGGTCATTTTTAGTTGACACTAAAAAAATAGTGATACCAAAATGGTTAGATTTTTCAATGGCTTTTGTAATTGTTTTATTGACAATTTATGTTGTTTATGACACCTTCTTTGTTATAAGTTCTTAAAAAATGAAAAAATTCCTTCTAATATTACTGTTTATTCCACTTTTATCTTGTTCGCCTGATGATGATAAAGAATTACCCTTTTATGTTGCAGACAATGGAGTGACAATAAAAGCTAGAGATTGGGTTCCTATAGGAAAAAAGGCAGATTTAAAGGGAATAGTTGCTGGATTTAATGGAAAAAATGGAGGGCCTGATTTCATTAGTTTCAACCACTCAGTATATTATACTGCTGTTGATTTAGCTTGGTTAAAATCCGTTTTAAACACTTACTCTGATTTAAGCACATTGGTTACCACTAAAGTAGAAATTACTAATGAAGATTCTGCAGCAGGTCTTTTTTTAAGAACTGAAATCAA
This sequence comes from uncultured Bacteroidota bacterium, assembly GCA_902510655.1. GTDB lineage: Bacteria > Bacteroidota > Bacteroidia > Flavobacteriales > Flavobacteriaceae > MAG-121220-bin8. The sequence goes on from CABXBY010000007.1 coordinate 23,938, forward strand.
AGGAATGGAAAATTGGGATGTTAGTAATTGGACTAGTATGAATGGACTTTTTGATTCTGACAAGCCTATTAAATCAGATTTAAGTTATTGGGATGTAAGTAATGTTAAAGATTTTAGGATAGCTATTCAACTAGAAACTACAAATCCTAATATTAATAATTGGGATGTAAGTAAAGCAACAAATATGTCTGGTTTTTTTAGTAATAGCTCTAATAATAAATATATTGAGGGAATGGATTTAAGTGGATGGGATGTTTCTAAAGTGACTAATTGTAGTGGTTTTTTTGGTGGTATAAATAATTGGCCAGAATCTAAAAAGCCAAACTTTACAAACTGTAATCCAAATTAGGCATATCTTCTTCTTTTAATTCAGCAAATTCTAATCCTCTTAAGTAGATAGATAAAGCAACAGTTACCTAGTCAAATAATCTATAGAAAATACTTGCAAAATATCCCCCTTTAAAAATAATTTTTAAAATGAAAACAAGAACTGCTAAAAGAGAAACAAAAAATCCAGCTTTTTTAAATCTTTTCCACATATTCAATTGTCTTAATTAATATATTTTTTAAAAAAACCCTCTACATGAGGGTTTTTAAATTTAAAAATATTTTAATTTTCTAACGACGCAGTATATGCAGCTATCTCATTATTTTCAGAAGTTTCATCAAAATAAGCTAAAAGCTCAACTATTTTTCCGTCCTCCCATTTGTAGTCAAAATGACCTCTATTTGAGTATTCTTGTCCAGTTGTTTGTCCTTTTCCCTTCCAGGTGAACCAAGCATTTGTCCAAACATTTCCATTACTTAAATAATTTGTGTGAATATAAACATCTTCGATATTGATATTTACATAAAGAACTTCATGGTGAGATTTCCATCCTGTCATTAAATTGTTTTTGCCATCAATAACCGTGTTATTAATTCTAGCTACAACATCCTCAGAATATTGATCAGAAAAACTAAAATCATTTGCAGCATAATTTTCATATTGAAGCTTAATTTTAGCACTTAAGTCATCATCTGTTTTTGTTACTGATTGATTTGAATTAGTGCAACCTATTAGTAATGCACTTAGTAAAATGGTATATAAATATTTCATAATTAATTTTTTAGTACTTTAAATATAATAAACATTCTTTAAAGAATTATTTATTAAATTTATATATAACATTAAAATTTTATAATATGAAAAAACTATTATTTTTTATACTTTTTGTAGGAATATCTTCTACAGGGTTTTCACAAGATGGTGTATTAACAAATATAGAGAGGCAAGAACTTTTAGCAGCTAGCCCCTTTAATTCTGTGTATCCAGAATCAATTTTAAAAAGTGCAGATGCTTATTTCAAAGCTCAAATGGGATTATACAAAGAAGGAGCAATTCCAGAAAAAGAAGCTCATCTGGTAGCACTTGGAACTTCAGCTGCAACTAAATGTCAATATTGTATTCCTTACCATATTTCAGAACTAAAGAGATTAGGTGCTACAGAAAATGAAATAAAAACTGCAGTTCTTATTGCTGCTGATGTTATGAAAATGAGTACATTATTTTATGGAAATGAATTTGATTTAGTTGCATTTAAAAAAATGCTTAGTGGAGAATAACTATTAAATTATAATTAATTTATTCAAATATAATTTTTTAAATAAAATGTAATTGACACTAACCCTTACCTCAATTGGTAGAGTTTTTTTATATTTATAAGATGTATTTGGATTCAAATAATATTGAAAAATATTTAAAAAGACTAGACAAAAACAGCTCTCCTATAATGGGGAACTTTAAACCCTGGTCAAGTGCTATTTCACTGTAATACCTTTATTGAGGTTTCATTGGCAAGAAAAAAAATGAGTTTTTTCACAAGGATATCCTCCAGGTTTTTTTTTAGATACTTCTTTTTAAAATATTTGAATTATATAGATTTTAACATTAATAAATTCAAAAGAAATTCAGCAACACTTCCAATTTTTAAAACTTTTCCTAAAGTTATTGATCTTGATAATGAAAAAAACAGATTAATTAAGATTTATAAAAAAGTTGAAGAAATAGATACTGAAAATGTATACCATCAAATGTATGGACAAATTCCCTCTTTAGTATTAAAAAAATTAGTTTGCTTTCATACCTCCTATCACTTTAATCAATTTGGTCTTTTTTCTTAAAAAAGTAAAGTAAACATTACATAATTGAAATATTTTTATATATTTGTAAAGTAAACATTACAAAATATAATTATGAAAGAACAAAAAAAACAAACCAAGGTTATGCTAGGATGGACATTAGCATGGGTAGTAAGTTTAGCCTTTTTAACAGGTGCAGAAAACACATTATGGAATGATTTAATATATACTAAAATAGGATTATTAATAAATTTAGCTATTGGAATTGGTATGATAGTAGCTAATAAAAATTTGTTTAAGACTTATGACGAGTTACAAAAGAAAATCCAATTTGAAGCAATGGCCATCACGTTAGGTTTAGCTGTTGTTGTTGGTCTAACATATGAGGTTTCTTTTGATTTTGGAGTTATTGACAAGGAACCCGAGTTTGAATATTTAATGTTATTTATATCTTTTTCTTATACAGCTTCTAATATTATTAACGCGAGAAGATACAAATGAAAAACAGAGTAAAAGAACTAAGAAAAAATCAAAAATTAACTCAAGAAGAACTAGCTGAGCTAATTGGTATTTCAAGGCAAGCTATTAATGCAATTGAAAAAGAAAAATTTGATCCAAGTTTACCAACCGCATTTAAAATAGCCAATTTATTTAAAACAACAATTGAAGACATATTTACATTTTCTAATTAATATGAAAGAATCTAAAACATCAGTATGAGCAGGAATAGGTTTAATTGCTGGAATTACAATCGGAAGTATCACTAATAATATTGGCTTATGGGTTGCATTAGGTTTATGTTTTGGTGCGGGCATTGGGCAGATACTAGACAAGTAATAGCATTAATCAAATAGCTGAATCCTTTAAAAATATTCCATATATAATTTATTTGATTTTAAATTGAAAGGATTCAGTTATAAATTTAAAAAATCTGAAATCAATCTGTGAAAATGATGTACACCCTGTTCTCTTGTAGGTGAAAATCTTCCTGCTTTATAAAATGACGATCTTAAACCATTATGAACATTTTCTACTACAAACTCATCTTCTTCTTCTACCTTTTGAAGTTGATTACCCGCTCCCCTATTTAGTTTAGATTCATCGAGTACATAAGATTTAAAAGAAACCTTAGTCAAGGAATCTGAAATTGGTTTTACAATATTTATGGATAGTCCCCATGGGTAAAAATTAAACATCATGTTTGGGAAAACCCAGTAGTAGTATGCTGCAACATTTTTTCCAAAATCAGGATGATCTTTAGGAAGTTCAAAGACATCACTATCATTTTCACTATATCCAATTTGTAAATTACAATGATCATATACTTCTGTTTTATAAATGTTGTAATCTAAAACCTCATTTAAATCTTTGTGAACAAATGGAATATGAAATCCCTCTAAATAATTATCACAATACAACGCCCAATGAGCATTAATGGTAAAGTCTTTTGATAAAGAATCATCAAACTCAAAATTTTCAATTGGGAGAAAACCTATCCTTTCATTTATTTTATCTATTACTTTTTGAAAATCAAACGAAGGATTTAGTCCAGCGAATAATAATTTTCCCCACTTAATAAGAGGAAACTCATGTAAATTATCACACGGTCTTGGAAAATCCTTAGCCTTTTCAAACTCAGGCATATATTCAAATTTTCCTTTATTATTAAATCTTCTTCCATGGTACATACAAACCAACTTTTTTGATTTTCCTGCTTCAAAAACTAAAAGATTTCCTCTGTGAGTACAAACATTAGTTAAGCAATGAATAATATCATCTTCATCTTTAGTTAAAACTATTGGCTCATTTAAATAGTCTTTTAATATTGTTGAAGGATAAACTGAGCTTTTATCTTTAACCATATCAGTGTCACCTATCCACTGCCATGATTTTAAAAATATTTTAGATTTTAAATCTTCAAAAACTTTTGAATCTTTATAAAAAGATGATGGTAAGGTTTCAGCTTTAGAAATATCGGACTCTACATTGAATTTATTTTTCATTTTATGACTATTACCTAATTCCAAGTTAGCTGAAAAAATAAACAATTCAAATTTGATTAAGTTTGCTTAACAAATTATTAAAAATGAGTCAAAACAACATATCAGAAATATTAATAAAACTTGGAATTAAAGATGAACAACAAGGTTGTTCAAATGGAACAGAATGGTTTGGTTCAGATTCTAAAATTAGCTCTTTTAGTCCTGTTGACGGATCTGAACTTGGAAAAGTAACCACTGGTAATAAAGATGATTATGAAAAATTAATTACTGATGCTCAAAACGCCTTTAAATCGTTTAGAAAAATTCCTGCTCCAAAAAGAGGAGAACTTGTTAGACAACTTGGTAACAAAATAAGAGAAAATAAAGCTGAACTTGGAGAACTGGTTTCAATAGAAATGGGTAAATCTCTTCAGGAGGGATTAGGAGAGGTTCAGGAGATGATTGATATATGTGACTTTGCAGTAGGTCTTTCTAGACAGCTGTACGGTCTTACAATGCATTCCGAGAGACCAAATCACAGAATGTATGAACAATATCATCCGCTTGGAATAGTTGGTGTTATATCTGCTTTTAATTTTCCAGTCGCTGTTTGGAGTTGGAATGTAGCACTTGCTTGGATTTGTGGAAATGTTTGTATTTGGAAACCATCAGAAAAAACTCCTCTGTGCGGCGTAGTTTGTCAAAAATTAATAGCCGATGTTTTAAAAGAAAATAATATGGATAACGGTATCTCCTGTTTAATAAATGGAGATAGTCAAGTTGGAAAATGGATGTCAGAAGACAATAGGATAAATCTTCTCTCTGCAACTGGGTCAACAAGAATGGGAAAAGATGTTGCTCAAAAAGTTGGTGCAAGACTCGGTAAGTCTTTACTTGAGTTAGGAGGAAATAATGCAATTATTGTTACACCAAGTATGGACATAAAGCAAGCTGTTATAAATATTGTTTTTGGAGCTGTAGGAACTTGTGGACAAAGATGTACATCAACAAGAAGAATCATTGTACATGAATCTATAATCTCAGAAATTAAAACTGAACTAGCAAAAGCATACAGACAGTTAAAAATTGGTAATCCACTTGACGAAAGTAATCATGTAGGGCCTCTCATTGATGTTGATGCTGTCAACCAATATAACTCAGCCTTAAATCAAATTAAAGATCAGGGTGGGAAATTAATTGTTGAAGGTGGAGTTCTTTTAGGTGATGATTATAAAAGTGGGTGCTACGTTAAACCTGCAATTGCTGAAATCAAAAACGAAGCTTCAATTGTCCAAACAGAAACATTTGCTCCTATTTTGTATGTAATTGAATATAAAGGAGAAGTTCAAAATGCTATAGAAATAATGAATGATGTCAAACAAGGTCTTTCTTCATCAATTATGACTAAAGATCTAAAAGAATCTGAAATATTTTTATCAGCATCTGGAAGTGATTGTGGAATTGCTAATGTAAATATAGGTACATCTGGAGCTGAGATTGGTGGAGCATTTGGAGGAGAGAAAGAAACTGGAGGAGGAAGAGAAAGTGGATCAGATGCTTGGAAAATTTATATGCGTAGACAAACTAATACTATTAATTATTCAAGTGAACTAGCCTTAGCTCAAGGAATTAATTTTGATTTATAAAAAACCCTCATAAAGAGGGTCGTAAATAATTGAAATAAAAAGTTCTTTATTTATTTTTCTGGATCATATTGACAACACATTGGAAGATTGTCGTATGCTTCCTGATTTAAATCCACTAAGTCAGTAGAATAACCTGAACTAGCAATCGTATTATGAATTGTGGTAAGATCGACCAATTGATCATCATAAACTAAATCTATTTGCTTAGTCTTCACATCCCAAATTGCCTTGTGAACTCCGTCAAGTGATAATGCAGAAGTTTCTATAGTCTTTTTACACATCTTACAATTACCTTTCACACCAAAAGAAGTTTCAGTACCCATCAATTCTATTATATTTTCTACTTTATCCTCATTAACAATTTCAACTTCATTACTGGAGAATGAATAGTCAGTAATTAAATAACCTATAAAAGCTCCAATTAGTACTGCAAATATTATTTTAAATGTTGTTTTCATAGTTTTATAATTTAATGTATTTCTAAAGTTTCATACAAACAACAATCTGGAAGACTATTATAAATTTCAGGTGGTGCAGTATATTTATTTGTGCTATGCCCGAGTAAGGAAATTCCCTTGTGAATAACATCTAGAGTTGTTTTTTTTGAATTATATATTAGTGAAATATTATTTGATATGATATCCCAATTAGCATATTTAACTCCTTTGAGTTTTATTGTTCCTTTCTCAATTCTGTCTTTACACATTTCACAAACCCCTTTAACTAAAAAAGAAACTTTTAAAGATTTCAAATTGCTTTGCTGAGAAAAACAGAAAGTAGAAAAGAAAAGTGATAGGATAATTATATATTTCATTTTACTAAATTAATTATTAAATCTTAAACCTATATAAAAAAGTGCACTATGTATTGGTGCATATACAATTGAGGTATCAAAATCTGTTCCAAAGGGGTATCCACCTAAAATTGGATTACTTTGAGTGTATCCTCCAATATTCTCTCCTCCAATATACATCTCAAATTTATTAGAAAACACTCTTGTTATTTGAGAATTAAATAAACTGTAATTTGGAGAATAACCTTCAAAATCAATTAATTCAGTGTGACTAGGTAATCTTTGTTTACCAATCCAATTATAGGTAAGGTCAAACTTCCATTTAGATCCATTTTTCTTTTCATTAGTGGATACTTCTAAATTTGTAAAAAATCTATTTTTTGGAGTTAAAGGGTTGATCTTCAACCCAGACTTGTATTGTTTTTTAACATCAAAATTCTTAAATGTTGATTTAATCAAAACATTATTACTTAATTGATATTCAAGATCAATCTGTAAACTTTTAGCAAAACTTTTGCCATCTAGATTATAAAATGATACCTCACCCTGAGTTTCCCAATCAACAATAACTTGATTTTCAAAGTCTGTTACATAGTAATCAAAAGTGATATCACCCTCTCTGTTGTTTATAAAAAATCCTTGTCTAAAACTCAGACCATAATTGAAAGCTTTTTCTGGGTCTAGTCCATAAAATTTTCCTAATTTTTTTGAAATTTTAATTTGACGTCCTGATGTAAATATATTTTGATTTTCAGAGAATATATTTGAAGACTTTCTTCCTGTTCCTGCAGAAAAACGTAATACAGATTTTTCAAAAGGTTGATATCTTAAATGGAATCTTGGTGTAAAAAAACTTCCCAAATTATTATGAATATCATATCTTATTCCAGCAACAAGGCTTACAGCATCTAAACTATCGTAATTGTATTCAAAAAAACCACCAATAGAATTATCAATTCTATTATATGAATTTATAGTTTGATCTACAATTTCATCAAAATCGTCATATGAAAAATTTAATCCTAATTTAATTTTATTTAGGGTACTTCCAATAATAGAATTATAAATTAAGCTTGAATAAAAACTATTTTGATTGATATCATAATTTCGTTTTCCAAAAAAAGAATCCTGATCATGCCTAGAAAAAGCCATTTGAAATCCTAATGATTGGTAAGGAATACTAGGATTTACATAACCAAATTTAAAATTTGAATCAAATCTGTTAGTACGAATCTCTCCTCGCCAAGGATAGCGAATAAACACTTTATTTTCAATAATTTCACCCAGTTCTTTTTTATCACTCATAAATCGGTATCCAAAAAAAGCAACAGTTCCTTTAGAGGGGTTTATATATTGCCATCTATTGAAAAAATTAACTGCATTGGATAGTGGATGATCTAAAAAACCATCGTAATTATTGTCATTAATATGGTCGTTTTTGTTAGCATGTAAATAAACTCCTGTGCTAAGTTTATCATTTATTATTTTATTACTATGCAGATTAATTTCGTTTCTGCCCATGTCATTTGTGTACATGTTTACAAAAAAAGGTGAATCAGAATATGGTTTTTTTAACTCTACATTAATTTGGCCAGAAATACTTTCAAACCCATTAACCACACTCCCTGTTCCTTTTGTTATTTGCATACTCTCTACCCATGTTCCAGGGATGAAAGACAAGCCATAAACTTGTGAAGCTCCTCTAATCATTGGTATATTTTCCTCAGTTATAAGTAAATACGGGCTTTCTAAGCCTAACATTTTAACCTGTTTAACACCAGTTACTGCATTGGAATAACTAACATCTATGGAGGGATTAGTCTCAAAACTTTCAGAAATATTACAACATGCTGCTTTTAACAATTCATCACTAGAAACGTTTGTAATATTTTGAGTTTTAAAATATGATTTTTGAATTGTTTTTCTTTTTTTATTTACTACTACTTCATCAAGAATATTTTCATCTTTAAGCATTGTTATATTATAAAATCTTTTATTACTAACGTCAATACTTTCTTCTTTATAACCCAAAAATTTAAATACAAGTCTATCAGATAAGTTAGACTTTAAAAGTTTATAATTTCCATCAATATTAGAAATGGTTCCTGTTGATGTGTTTTGCCAAAAAATAGTTACACCAGGGAGTGGGATTATTTCACCAGATTCATTTTTATAACTAATTACCCCCTCAATATAGTCTTGTGAAAAGCCAATTGAGCATTGTAATACAAGAGTTATTAGCAATAAATTAAAAAATTTAATCACTGTGCAGATAAATATGACTTAGATCTTTCAATACTGTTCAGCCTAATGTCTTCCCAAAACAAATTGACATCAGCCTTATGATAATCCTTAACAGTTGAAAGTAGTAAACGCTTAACAATGCCCATCTTCGGAAGTTTAACTAATATCTTATTATCAATACTTTCAATTTTGACTGTCTTTGGGAAAACCTTATTGTTTAAATATAAAAAACCTTTGTGGTCATCATAGTTTGAGGTTTTGTTATCGTCCCATGTAATTGGGTTTGAACAAAGTGCATCTTTAATCCATTCTTCACTAATTGTAAAAGAAGCTTTCTGTTTTTTTCTTTCTGACATTAACCTATAAGTATTCCAAGTAACAAAACCACCAGTTTCATTTTTTTCAATCATTAAATCTAATGTTTTAAAATCATCATTAGTTATTTTTGTTCCGATTAAATATGCTGCAACTAATTTATTTTTTAGAGGTTTACCATCAAAAAATTCCTGAAGAAGTCTTTTGGCATGTCCAGAACCTTGGCTGTGTCCAGCAATAATTATTGGTCTGTCATTATTATATTCCTTCATGTATGTAGTAAAAGCTTCTTTTACATCATTGTATGCCATTTCATAAGCTTCTTTACCACCATTTTTCCAAAAAGATTCTCTAAAAACTCTTAAATGTGCTTGCCTGTAGTAGGGAACATATATATCACCAGTTGAAAACCACGCTGAGGCTTGATATTTAACTGAGGAACCTAAAACATATGATCTTGTAGTGTTATCATATATGTCTGCATTCCATCTTGTATTGTTTTTATCTGTCAGTAGAGTTGGATATATAAAGAAAACATCAACAGGAAGTTTTGAATCATCAAAATTGAATTCTTCAAAAACAGTTTGGTCTCCATTTGGATGAACAGCCCAAGAACTCAAATTAGTATAATCTGGTGCTTTTGACAATTTAAACTCTTTAAATGACTCAGTATTATATACAACTGGTTTATTGCTCTCAGATAATAACCCACAAGAGTTAAGCAATAAAAAAAATATTAAATAAAATGGTTTCATACTCAACAAAAATCAAATATCGTGCAATATATTTATTTTATTGATTCAAAGAATTATTAGTAAACTAAAGAATACCTTTTTACTCTAATATAATAGTCCTGTTTGAGGGATTAAATGGAGTATCTATAAGATCACCATTTGAATCAATAAGTTCTAATTTAAAATTAATTTTTCCTAAAGGCAATCCTTCAATGTAATATGGAGCCCACTCATCAATAGTAAACTGATTTAGTGTTTCAAGCGTCTTATCATTTACGATTGTTACTCTAACTTTATTACCATCAGATGAAATTTTAGTATTTACTAAATAAAAATCTAACAGAAGTTTTTTTGTATCCTCCCCACTGTATTTACCTTTTGGTCTACTGTAAAAAAGAAACTCGCTTGACAGATCTACGTCTTGGTTATCTCCAATCTGTGTTAAAACATGTGCTTGAGAATTTTTTACAGACTCATGATAAGATCTTGATAAAAAAGCCAAAACAACACTACCATCATCAATTTCTTTTTCAAAGTCATTTGAATATTGAGCAAAATAAGGACCGTTATTAACAATGAAATGAATATGTTGACCCTTCGCAGAATTAGCTAATTTATATTCAAACTCTTTTGGTGTTTGTATACCTAGCTGATAATCATCTAACTCGTATGAAAAAGAATATCCGTTTTCAACTTTGTTAGTCTCTTTTAAAGAGAGTTTAGAATTCTCATAACTTGGTGATCCATTAATTTTATGAACTGTAATTTTTTCAACAGAGCAGGAAATAAAACTAAAAAGAAATAATAATAAAATAGAGTTTAGAGTGATTTTATTCATGTACGATGTTTTACTAATTATAAAATTAAAAAAATAAAGAATAACAATTTATTATAAATTCAAATTATTTAAATAAATAATTATACTACCACTCTCTTTGTTTGTTAGTTTTTTCTAAATCTAAAAGATCTTTTTCAGAAATAACCTTTAAAAAGGAAGGGTGTTGTTCAATAGCATGCTCTATTCTTTCAACAATACTTTCAACAGATTCATTTTCATAATCAATATCTAATGGTTTTTTAATTTCCATAGATTGAAGAATATTTCGTTTTTTAATTCTAATACCCTTTTTATCAAAAGATCTTCTAAATCCATCTATTACAATTGGAACTACTATTGGGTTATATTTCTTAATTATATGAGCAGTTCCTCTTCTAATTGGTTTAAAAGGAGTTGTAGTTCCTTGCGGAAATGTGATAACCCAGCCGTCATCAAGAGCTTTTCCGATATTTCCTATATCACTCATTTTAACTTGTCGTTTTACATCCTCTCCTTTAGACCTCCAAGTTCTTTCAATAGAAACTGAACCCACATATGCTAATATTCGAGGAAGAAGACCAGCTTTCATAGTTTCTTTAGCTGCAACATAATAAATATTGAGTTTTGGCTCCCATAAATAAGTCATGTTTTTAATTGAATCTACTCTTCCACTTAAACTTGCATTAAATACATGTATCATAGCAGCAACATCGGCAAAATAAGTTTGATGATTTGAGACAAACAAAACATTATTTTCAGGCAAAGATTTTATAACATCCGATCCTTCAATTTTTAGTTTATTAAAACGATTAAATCTTTGGTGTGTCAGCACACCCAGAACTCGAATTAACCACTTCTTAACAAACAGGATGTGTCCGAAAGGATTCCTTTTTAAAAAACTCACACAATAATTTTTGGTTTGACAAATGTATTAAGAATTAACCATTTGTTTAAATAATAAAACAAATTCATGAATCATAATTGCTGTAGCTCCCCATAAAATATGATTATCAATCAGAAAACTAGGTACTTTTTGTGTTGAATTATTTACTTCAACAACAGATTCAATTATATCCATATTTAAAATATAATCAAGTTTAGGACTTAAAATTAGAGACACCTCCTTTAAATCAGGAACAAATTTTGGTGTTTTACTAGAATATCCTACAAAAGGAAAAACATTAAAATTACTAGGAGGAATATAAACCGAAGACAATTCACCAACAATTTCAATATCATCTCTATGTAATCCTATTTCTTCGTACGTTTCTCTTAAAGCCGTGTCTTTTAAAGATTTATCTAATCTATCAACTTTACCACCTGGAAGACTAATTTGATTAGAATGTACTCCTTTATATTTATTTCTTAACATAAGTACTAATCTAGTATCATTATTACTGTCAGGGTAGAAAAGCATTAAAACTGAAGCTGTTTTAGAATCTTTAGGAATAAATTTTTTTTTAAGATGCTTAATTCTAGCTGGAGGAGCAATTTTTAATAAATAATCATGTCCAGGAAGCTTATAATCGTTTATTTTTAATAAATAATTTTTAAAATCTGTAAAATGCATTTTTATAAAATACTTTTAATTAGCCTTTTGTTAATTTCATGTAAAGGTAAGGTAGAACAACCTGTAAAAACAGAAATAAAAAAAATAACTAAAAAGATACCAAAACAAACCAAAAAAGAGTTTTTATTGAATGATGATAATGCTATCCCATTCTTTTTTGAATACGGAAAAACAAATAAAGAAAATAAAGTAAGAATAATTACATCCTATGGAAATATTGATATTGAACTATTCATCAATACGCCATATCATAGAGCTAATTTTATTTATTTAACAAAAAATAAATATTTTGAAGGTGAGTATTTTCACAGAGTTGTAAAAGATTTTATAATTCAAGGTGGAAATTCTGATAATATCAGTACTTCAAAAAAAAGAAGAAAAATAGGGAGATACTTATTGCCACCTGATACAAAAAAAGGTCATAAACACCATAGAGGAATAATCTCAATGCCAAGCAGTGAAATTGAAAATCCTTATAAACTAGCTTCTCCTTATGAATTTTTCATAGTTAAGAAAAAAGATGGTGCTTATCATCTCGACAAAAACTATACAGCTTTTGGAAAAGTTATTAAAGGTATGGAGGTTGTTGATAAAATTTCAAATTTAGAAACAGACAAGAGAGAGTGGCCACTTGATAATGTTCGTTTTAAGATTGAAGTCATTCAATAGGTATTTCTTATGTAAATTCATATTTTTATAACAAATACTAATATGACAATAAATCAACTCAAATATGTTCTTGCGCTTTACAAACACAAAAATTTTACAACTGCAGCTCAAAAATCTTTAGTATCTCAACCTTCTTTAAGTATGCAAATACAAAAGCTAGAAAAAGAATTAAATACTAAAATATTTGATAGATCAAAAAAACCTATTGAAACAACTGAAATCGGAGAAAAACTAATTAAACAATTTCGGATTATAGTTAGTGAATCTTTGAAAGTCAAAGATTTAATAAATTATCAAAAAAATAAAATAATTGGAAATTTAAATATTGGAATAAGCTCTACATTAGAATCTACAATACTTCCAATTTTCACAAAAAATTTATTAGAAAAATTTCCTGAAATAAATTTTAAATACACTACAAATAATAGCAAGTTTCTTTATGACTCATTAAACAATAATGAACTTGATTTTGTTATAGGAATAACTCCGTTAAATAATTCAAATTTAACTGTCAGACCACTTTACTATGAGCCAATATTAATGGTAATTCCAGAAAATTTTAAAAATGACGAAGCAACAGAAGTTGAGCTAAGTAAGATTAATTCAAAAGACATATTAATACCGGAAAAAGAAAACGAATTTCGAAATACAATTGATAATATTTTTCTTTCAGAAACTTACAATGAAAAATTTAAAAATAATAGTTTAGAAACTTTAGTAAACTTGTCTATTAATGGAAATGGGATTGCTTTTATACCTTACTTAAATTTTTTAAACTTAGCAGATCAACACAAAGACAAGGTTTTTAAATTTAAGGCGCCTGAGCCTGCCAGAGAAATTAGTGTAGTATTTAAAAATAATAATCTAAAAAAACATATTCTTGAAGAAGTGTTTTTGTTGCTTAAAAATTCCTTAAAAAAAATTCAATCTTTTACAGACGTTAAAATTATTAATACTAAAATTTAAACTTCTACGTAATAAAGATGTGGGTTTTGAAATTTAAAATTCTTAGCCCAAATCATTAACTCAGTATATTCGTGTGGTAAAAGTTTTTTTGATGCTTTTTCAAGCTCTCTTTTAAATAATTTAGGATTAAAGCTAACTTTTTTTAAAACCTCAACTGTGTACTTATAAATGGTTCTAGACATGTAATTAGTTTAAATTAAGATAAGTATTATATCTAATTTAAAATGCAAATAAAATGTTAATAGTTATCTTTTGATCGAAGTTTTATACTCCAATTAAAGGAAAATTCAGAAACAATATCCCCTTTTTCATCAACTCCATTGGTTTTAATAGTAATTGTTTGAGCTTCTTTTGTCTTTACGGCCTGATTAACCAGTTCGTCTAACAACTCACCATTTCCATAAGTAAACAATATCTTTCCTACAGCTTTTTTAGTGAACTTTGAAGATGACCCAACTAAAAGCATAGCTATATTTTGACCACTATTTTTAATTTTATTTTGAAGTAATAGTCCTCCAGGCATTTCAGCAGCCATACCTTGTACAGCCCAAAAAAGAGATTTAAATGGGTTTTTGTTAATAAAGCCAAGCTTTACTCTAACAACACATTTATTACTTTCTTCTGAGTCTACTCTAACTCCGCAAATCCATGCAGCTGGAAGCCAGAAAAATGTCATTTGATTTTTTATAAAAAGAGTTAGTTTTTGCATTTTTAATAGTTTAGTATAAATATACTAATTAAAAAATTATCCTTATTCAAGACTTGCTAAATATCTTTCAGCATCTAAAGCTGCCATACAACCAGTACCTGCAGCTGTAACGGCTTGTCTATAATCCTTATCTTGAACATCACCAGAAGCAAAAACTCCCGGACGATTTGTGTGTGTGGACTTTCCCTTTGTAATAACATATCCTGAATCATCCATGTCTAATTGACCTTTGAAAATATCTGTATTGGGTTTATGTCCTATAGCTATAAAAAGACCAGTTACAGGGACATTAGTAATTTCTTGAGTTTGATTATTTATTATACTAACGCCTTCAACAACATCTTTTCCTAAAACTTCTTTAATTTCAGAATAGTACTTAACATCAATATTGTCTCTTGATTCAACTCTATGTTGCATTGCCTTGGATGCTCTCATTTCACCTTTTCTCACAATCATAGTTACTTTAGAACATATATTAGCTAAATATGTTGCTTCTTCAGCTGCAGTATCTCCACCTCCAACAATTGCAACATCTTGACCTTTATAAAAAAATCCGTCGCATACAGCACATGCAGAAACTCCACCTCCTCTTAATCTTTGTTCTGAGGGAATACCTAAATATTTTGCAGTTGCACCTGTTGAGATAATTACACTTTCTGCCTCAATTTCAATATTATTATCAACTGTTATTTTGTGAATTCCACCTGGTTTATCACTTAAATTAACTTGAGTTACTAAGCCAATTCTAACATCTGTTCCAAATCTTTCTGCTTGCTTTTGTAACTCAACCATCATTGTTGGACCATCAACTCCATCAGGATAACCAGGAAAATTATCAACTTCTGTTGTTGTTGTTAATTGTCCGCCGGGCTCCATTCCTGTATACAAAACTGGTTTTAAATCTGCTCTTGAAGCATAAATAGCAGCAGTGTAACCTGCTGGTCCAGATCCTATAATTAGGTTTTTAATTCTTTCTGTAGACATATAAATAATTTAAAAAGTAAATTTAAAATATTTGATCAATTGCTTAACAAAAATCTATAAAAAGTTATCATCAAAAATATTATTCATTATTATTCAGTATTATTTGATGATTTTTGAAATAATACTATATTTGCTGCCGGTTTACGGGGTGTAGCGTAGCCCGGTTATCGCGCCGCGTTTGGGACGCGGAGGTCGCAGGTTCGAATCCTGCCACCCCGACAAAAAAACCTCTTCATATGAAGAGGTTTTTTTATTGAAATAAATCAGTAAATAACTTAAAATATTGTTTTAATATTGAGAAGGAGCACTTTCATTGAACTCCTTGAATTTTGAGTAAAATGCAGATCTTGAACTGTATCCAAACATATTAGCTAAATCAGTTACAGAGTTTTGTTCTAGATAACCGGATTCAATTAATTGACCTGCTTTTAACATATTAATCTTTATCATATACTTAGAAAAAGTTAGATTATTATGGTACTTAAAAATAAATTCAACAACTTTTTTATTTTCATCAATCAATAAAGCTATATTTTCAATTGTAGTAATTATTAACTTATTTTTAATGTAGTTTTTTTCAACTTTATTTATTTTAAATATTATCGATGAAATATCTAATTTAATTTCTTTGTAAAGTCTTAAATCTTTTTTGAGAATTTGTTTAGTTTTTGATGAACTCCAATGATTATTTTTACTGTTTTGTTTTTCTCGAGTTATATTAGCTTTAAAGAAATATTCACCATACAATAATTCAGGTTTCAACAAAATGTAAGAGGGTA
>CABXBY010000008.1 GCA_902510655.1 uncultured Bacteroidota bacterium
ATTGAGAGTTGTTAAGATAAATAAAGTGTATATTATTTTTTTCATAATATTCAAAAAAAAGTTATTGTAAGAGATATCTATATTCCTAAAATGTTATTAATATGTTTTTGGTCAGTATCGCCTGAAGCAAAATCATCAAATGCTTTTTTAGAAACTTCGATAATATGATTTTTTATAAATTTAGATCCTTCAAGAGCTCCTTGTTCAGGAGATTTTATGCAACACTCCCATTCTAAAACAGCCCAGCCTTCAAAATTATATTGACTTAATTTTGAAAAAATACTTTTAAAATCTACTTGTCCGTCTCCTAATGATCTAAATCTTCCAGGTCTGTCAATCCAATCTTGATAACCACCATAAACGCCAGATTTACCATTTGGATTAAACTCAGCATCTTTAACATGAAACATTTTAATAAATTCATGATAGTGATCAATATATTTTAAGTAGTCCATTTGTTGTAATACAAAATGACTAGGATCATATAAAATTTTTACCCTAGCATGATTATTAGTTGCTTTCAAAAACCTTTCAAAAGTTATTCCATCATGCAAATCTTCACCGGGATGAATCTCATAACAAACGTCAACACCATTATTATCAAAATGATTTAAAATAGGCGACCATCTATTTGCTAGCTCTTTAAACCCTGTTTCAACAAGTCCTTTTGGTCTTTGTGGCCATGGATACATTGTATGAAAAAGTAAAGACCCTGAAAAAGTTGCTATTTCGGTTAATCCTAAATGCTTGCTGGCATTAGATGCATGTTTTAATTGTTCAACAGCCCATTCTGTTCGACCTTTTACATTTCCTTGAAGATTTTTTGGAGCAAAAGCATCAAACATTTTATCGTAAGCATAATGTGATGCAACTAGTTGTCCTTGCAAATGTGTAGAAAGCTCTGAAATTTCCATTCCGGCTTCACTCACTATCCCCTTAATTTCATCACAATATGTTTTGCTTTCACCCGCTTTTTTTATGTCAATCAACCCTTCTTCCCAAGTTGGAATTTGAACAGCTTTATAGCCTAAATTATTTGCCCATTCACATATGTTTTTAAGGTTATTGAAAGGCGTTTCCCCTCCAATAAACTGAGCTAAAAAAATACCAGGTCCTTTAATTGTTTTCATTTGTTAATTATTAAGTTCAATCCAAATGTTTCCTTTTGAATTGGATTCTACAGTTTTTTCAATGAAATCCATCCCCCTTACGCCATCATCAATTGATGGAAATTCTGCCTCCTGAAAAGCTTCTTTTCTAATTGCACGAGCAACGCCTTTGTAAATATTCCCCATTGAATCAAATATTCCTTCAGGATGCCCGGGAGGTAGCTTTGTTCCATCAAGTGAAATTTCATCATTATATGAATGCCCAGATTTTAAGACTTGCATAGGCGCATCGTCTGTAAGGTGATACAAATAGTTTGGATTTTCCTGTTCCCATTTTAAGGCTCCCTTTTCTCCATATACATTTATTCTTAAATTATTCTCTTCACCTGTTGCAATTTGACTTGAACGAATTGTTCCTTTTGCATTTGTAGAAAAACGAATTAAGATATTAGCATCAATATCCATAGGATTGTCATCATAAAGTGTATTTAAATCGGCTAATACGCTCTTGACTTTCATTCCAGTAACAAGCTCAACCATATTAAAAGCATGAGTACCAATATCTCCAACACAACAACTTATTCCTGATTTTTTTGGATCAAGTCTCCACGTTGAATTTCTTTTTTCCTTTTCATGTATTACTGGATTTAACCATCCCTGTAAATACTGGGCGTCAACCTTTTGAATTTTTCCAATTGATCCATTTGAAATCATTTTTGTCATTTGCCTAACCATTGGATATCCGGTGTAAGTATAAGTGACGGCAAAAACAAGATTTTTTTCTTCTTGGATCTTTTTTAAATCAAGAGCTTCTTTATAAGTTGTTGTAAGAGGTTTCTCACAAATAACATTAAAATTATTTTCAAGTAATTGTTTTGCCATTGGATAGTGAAGAAAGTTTGGCGTTAATACTGAAACTACTTCAATTCTTTCATCCTTGTCTAGTTTAGACTCTTCTAGAATCATAGTTTCAAAATCTATATATATTCTAGATTCATTTAAACCCAATTTTTTTGCAAAAGCAACGTTGTCAGGATAGTTTGGATTAAAGACTCCTCCTACAATTTCATACCTGTCAAACATACTTGAAGCAACTCTATGAAGCACACCAATAAGCGAATCACCACCACCACCTAAAATTCCTAATCTAATTTTATTACTCATTCTATAAATTTTATTAAACCCTACTTTCTTCTAATTTGTTTCTAAAGACAAACAAAATTCCAAATAAAACAATTAATGCAAGCGGGAAATAAACCATGTTTCCTAACGCTGCTTGGCCAGCTATAACTTCAGCAGCATCTTCTGCAACACCAGAATTCAATGCAATTTGCTTTTCTTCATCTAGCCATGATCCAATTACAGGATTCCACATCCCAGTGGCTAACATTCCTGCACCTCCAACAAGAGACATGCCTAGAGCTCCGGTTTTTGGCAAATATTCAGCAACAAATCCGATCATTGTTGGCCAGAAATAACAAACTCCAATGGCAAATAGTCCAGCAGCTAAGTAAAGCATTTGACCATCAACTTGCGACATTGTATAAATTGCTACAGTTGTTACTATCGCCGATAGAAATAAAACACCAATTGGGTTAAGTTTGTGTATAATTGGACCAGCAAAATATCTACCTACTGCCATAATACCTGTTATAAGAGCTAAAATCAACATTGGACTTGCTCCAGATTTTTCAAGAAGAGGATTAAGCCATTGTTGTGTTCCTAACTCTGCAGTTGCAGTTAGTGTCATACAAATTGCTATGAAAATAAATAACGGAGTAAATAAAGATTTTAAATTAAGTACAGTATCAGATTCTATGTGCTGAGTTTCAGGGAATTCTTCTTTAAAAAACAGATAACCGTAAATTAAAGTAGGGATAAGCATAATTGCTATCTGAGGCTGCCATCCTAAACCAAAGTCTGTCATAAATTTAGAAGTAAGAGACCCTATAACTATTCCCCCAGGAAACCAAACATGAAACTTATTTAACATAGTGGTTCGATTATCAGAATACATGTCGGCAATTAAAGGATTACAAGCTGCTTCCACAGAACCATTTGCAAAACCTATAAAAAACGAAGAAATTAGAAGAGTGGCAAACCCTCCTGCATAAATAGTCATTACTAGCCCTAACACATGGGAAAAAAATGCGATTATCATTAATTTCCTTGCTCCTAATAGGTTATATAAAAAACCTCCAAAAATAGTAGCTACTGGAAATCCCCAAAAGGCCATTGCATTTACAAATCCAAGTTGAGTGTTATTGATTTCAAAATCTTCCCCAAGCTGCCCAAGAATTCCTGCTCTAATTGCGAATGTCATCGCTGTGACTATAAGCGAAATACAAGCCGCTATAAATAATTTATTTTTTGATATTGCACTGTTCATAATATTGTTGTTAGTTTTGTATTATCAAGATACTAATTTCTTTTAAAAACTTTAGATTGATTCGGTCAATCTAGACAAAAGAACTATTAAAATCTTTGGAATACTTTAATTGTAGGATTAATCTTTATGGGATCCATCACAAAAAGGTAAATTTTCAGACTTATTACATCCACAAAGAGTAAACCTTTTACCGTGCTTTATTTTGTTGCCATCTTCATCTGTCAAAGAAACCAAGCCTTCAACAACAATTTGTCCTTTGGACTTTCTAAAAATGTTTACTGAATCGTTTTTCATTTAAAAAACAATCTGGGAGTATTTTTTTTATATTCTTTGTAAGAATCTAAGTGCCCCCATTTCTTATTTCCACTTTCTTCCAAAAGCCTAACACCACTTACATAAACTAGTAATAAATATGTGAACACTGGAGACACTAGGGTTAAGTATTGTAATCCAGAAAGAGATGAAATAGACATAATAGAAATCCCTAGCCACAACAGTATTTCTCCAAAATAATTTGGATGTCTTGATTTAGACCAAAGACCTGTATTTATAAATTTATCTTTATTTTCTGCAATTGATCGAAATTTTGATTTTTGTTTGTCTGCGATCACTTCAATTAAAAAACCAAATAAAAACAATCCAAACCCTAAGTATAAGTATACATTTGAAACCACGCCAGTTTCAGTTGAAAGCGCTGTAAGCGCACATAGACTGCACATTGAAACCCACATTCCCTGTAACGACCATGCTAAAAAAAATCTAGTAGGAGATTGCTTGATTTCTTTAAACCGTTTGTCTTCACCAGCTTTTTTAATTCTAAAAAAAAGAAAAGTTCCAAGTCTTACTGCCCAAACAATTATAGCTACTCCCAAAATTAAATTTGTAAAATTTTCAGATGAATCATATAAAACGTATGAAACAGCAAAAATGTAAGTAGAGCTACCTGCTAAGTCATAAAACTTTTCAGTTCTAAAAAGATACGCTGGAACAAACAAGATCCATTGAATCATAAAAATATACAGGATTACATTTTTTAATATTGGAATGTCAGTAAAAAAAGCTAATAAATAACAAACTGAAAATGCTGAAAAAGAAATCAATAAGTGAATCAGTTTTTTTAACATACTTTAAATATACTAAACTTAATTTTTAGTTAATTTTAATGTATGCGTTATACATCTATATTATTTTTCTTTTTTTTCTGTTTCAGTATTAATTCTCAATCTAAAAGAATTAAAATAATTGACTCTTTGTCCTTAGAATCAATACCATTTGCTTCAGTTTATTTTTCGAACAATAACGGTCTTATTTCAGATGAAGATGGCTATTTTGAATTAATTCCAGAACAATTTAATACAGGCGACACATTGTTTGTTTCTTCACTTGGTTTTAAAACAAAAAAAATTCATTTAAATTTTTTTAGAGACAGTATAATTCGTTTAAAACAGGAATCAATTACGTTAAAAAATGTTGTCGTAACAAATAAACAATTAACGTCTTTAGAAATCATTAAAAGAGTTAAACAAAATTTAGACTACAACTATAATAAGGAAATTAGCGAATACAAATTATTTTTTAGACAGGATTATAGTCAGACAAATGAAGAATTTGCTTTAAATAAGTTTAAGTCCTCAATAAAGGATTTAGACAGTAAGGTTATGGACAATGTTTTAGATAATTTGCCAAAGAAGTCTAAAAGTGAATTGGAAAGTTTATCCTATTATTATTTAAATAAAAAAGAAGATACCCCGAAAATAAAATTAATAAAATCAAGAAGAACTAACGATGACAATGCAAGTGATTTGTCTAAATCGCTTGGGAAAAAACTAGAATCTTCGTTAAAGGAAAATCTAAAGTCATCGTCATATTTTAAAATTAGATCAGGATGGATTCCATTTTCATTAGACTTAAGTATTAATGGACTTTGGGACATTGATAGTACAGACGTTGATCAGATTAAAAAAATTAAAGATGAAGAAATTAAAAGAAAAGAAAATTTTGCCAGAGGACAAATCGGAAGAATTCAAAACGTTTACATGAAGTCTTTTCTCGAACCAAGCTCAGAACTAAATTTTATTTTAAAATCAAAAAACTATATATTTTCTGAGCCTGAACTATTGTACTTAGAAAATGATTTGGTTTATGTAATAAACTGTTTGCCTAAAAAATCAGATAAATTTAAAGGAACGTTATATATTAATTCCGAAGATTTTGCTGTTTTACGTTTAGATTATGAAAATATAAAGCCTTTGTCTAAATTTAAATTATTAGGGATTTCTGTTTCTTCTTATCTAGAGAAGGGTAGAATGAGATTTTCAAAACTTGGTGGCGAAAAATATAATTTAAGTTATTTTCAAAGCACTAGAGGAAATACAGTTTCTGTAAAAAGACCTTTTAAGATTATTGAAAAAAACAAAGTGGTTAAAGGACGGAACAAACAAAATCAAATATCAGCAAAATTAAATTTTTCAACCAGATCTATATATAACAAGGAGTTACAAGTTTTTAAAATAAGAAAAATAAGTTCTAAAGAGTTCGAAGAAATTAATGATGAAAATCAAGTACTCCCTGAATATTTAAAAGAATTTAAAACAAATTTTTGGGATGAATTTGAAGATGATTAAAATAAAAAAGAGCCTCACCTAAGGATGAAGCTCTTTTAAATCAAATAATAAATTATATTTTAATTAGGCAAAATCACTTTGTCAATTACATGAATGACTCCATTGTTTGCTTGTACATCTACAGCTATAATTTTACTCACTCTATTATTACCGTCAGTTAGTGTTGCTCCACCAGTAATATTAGCTGTTATTGGACCTCCTAACGTGTTAAGTTCTAAATTGTCAGATAAGTCTGTTGACAGGGCATTAGCTTCTCCAATAACATGATATGTTAATGTTGCCTTTAAAGTAGGCTCATCAATATCACTTAGCGATTGAGCGCCAAGCTCTACTAATAAATCTATAAATGCTTGATCAGTAGGGGCAAAAACAGTAAAAGGAGCAGGAGCAGTCCCAACATTTGTACTTAATATTGAAGCAAAGTCAGCTGTTAAGTCTGGTCTTGTTAAAGCAATTAGCAAATTAGTAAGTCCTGCATCAGCTTTTGCAAAAGTTACAATTGATGGAATTGGAACTACTCTATCAACAGCGTGAATTACACCATTTGTAGCATATACATTTCCTTGAGTGATTCTAGACTCTCCGTTTAAAGTAACTCTCATATTAACCTGTTCAATATGTATAGAAAGTGGAGTGCCTGTGGCAGCACTATTAGCAGCTGTTTGAAAATAACCAGTTTCAAAATCACGATACTGAATTTCTCCAACCATTACATGATTTAAAAGTATTTGTGTTAAAAGTTCTGTCGGAACTTGGTCTACATTGCTAAAACCAACTTCCATTAAAAAACGGCTAAATGCCATATTGTTAGGAGCATAAAGAGTATAATTATCTGTTCCGTTAAGAACTCCATCTAAATTTGTTTTTTGCAAAGCATAAGTAAGAGAAGTGTAATTGTTACTTGTAGCTACGTGTTCATAAATTGTTTTGGGTTGCATAACATATTCATCATCATCATCGTTAGAACAAGACTGAATAGCTAATGCTAAAAACATTGCTGTGAATAATTTTAAATTTTTAATCATATTTATTTTTTTAATTTTATATTTCGAATAAATCAAACAGCGTGCCAAGCAGAAAAATAATTTTAAAAATATTTGTATCTATTTCAATTCTGTCTCTAGGATTTTATTTGTATTCCCCGGATATTTTAGTTTCAGAGCTTAAGAAAAAATATACCAATCAACACTCAAAGTTTGTTGAAATTGAGGGGATGAATGTTCATTACAGAGATGAGGGAGAAGGTCAAGTAATTGTATTATTACACGGCACAGGGGCTTCATTACATACATGGGATAAGTGGACTGAAGAATTGAAAAACAACTTTAGGATTATTAGATTAGACTTGCCTGCTTACGGCTTAACTGGTCCACACCCAGAAAACAAATATTCACTCCCCGACTACTCTAATTTTTTAAATTCTTTTGTTGATTCTATTGGAGTTGATAATTTTATTCTTTCAGGCAATTCACTAGGAGGAGCAATTGCATGGTATTATGCCTCTGAATATCAAAATAAGGTAAAATTATTGAGTCTACTAGATCCTGGAGGATTTTATAATAAAGACAAGCAAAGTCCATTGGTTTTTAGATTAGCCAGAGCTCCAGGAATTAATAAAATTCTTCGTTACGTAACTCCTAGATTTTTTATTAAAAACACTTTAAAAGAAGTTTACTATGATAAAACTAAACTAACAGACAAAAAAATAGATACTTATAGAGATTTGATATTAAGGGAAAACAATAGAGAATCATTTATTAATCGAACAAACTCTTCGCCAGTTGATTATACCCAAAGATTAAAATCTATTATCATTCCTACGCAAATTTTGTGGGGAAACGAAGACGAATGGATTTCTGTTGAAAATGCAAAATTATTTAGCGAAGCGTTGCCTAATAATAGAGTAGATATAATGCAAGAAACAGGTCACCTTCCAATGGAAGAAAGACCTTATGAAAGCCTGGAGCTGTTGTTAAATTTTATAGATGAGAATTAATGACTTTATCTAAATCTATATTTACTTTTTTTAAAGAACTTAAAGCTAATAATAATAGAGAATGGTTTTTAAAAAATAAACCAATATTTAAACAACACGAAGTTCAAGTCAAAATCTTTGGAGAAGAATTAAAAAACAGATTGAATGAGTTTGACAGTATTGATAGATTTAAATTATTTAGAATATATAGAGACGTTCGTTTCTCCAAAGATAAAACACCTTTCAAGACTCATTTTGGACTGACTTGGCACAGAACTAAACCACTGTACAGAGGAGGCTATTATTTACACATATCGCCTAATAAAAATTTTTTAGCATGTGGGTTTTGGGATCCAAACCCTAGTGATTTAAAACGAATAAGACAGGAACTGGAATATGACGCAAAGGAATTTAGACAAATAATAAATACTAAAGAATTTTCCTCTGTCTGGGGAGTTTTGGAGGGTAGTGAGTTAAAAACTGCGCCACGAAATTTTGATAAAAACCATCCAGACATTGATTTAATTCGTAAAAAACAATACATCTTCTCGATAAATTTCTCCAATAGAGAAATTTTTGAACCTAACTTTATTAATAGACTAGAGTATGCTTTAAAAAAGGTTAAGCCCTTCACTGATTACATGTCCGATGTATTGACAACGGATGAAAATGGAGAATCTTTATTTTAGTTTTTTAAATAGATTGTTTAGACCATATAAAAACCATATTACAACTGTTACCCACCAAACTTTAAAAAACCAGTCGTTTTTTGTTGTCCCATTTAATTCAAGCCATTCAAAAACAACTCCTTCAATAAACAAGTCAAATACAAATAAAACAACAAATCCTAAAATCCAAAGTATAAAAAAACTGTAAGGTTTCATTATTTAAAAATAACAATTCTTAAAAAAATTTACTCTACCGTAACTGATTTCGCTAAATTTCTTGGCTGATCAATGTCACATCCTTTTTTATTTGCGATGTGATATGATAGAAGTTGTAAAGGAATATTAGCTAAAATTGGAGCAATAAGTTCGTCACAATTTGGTATTTCAATAATGTGATCTGCTAATTGTTCAATCTCTTCATCGCCCTCAGAAACAACTGCTATAATTTTTCCCCCACGAGCTTTTATTTCCATTATGTTGCTAACAACCTTATGATAATTTCCTTTTTTAGTTGCAATTACAACTACAGGCATGTTTTCATCAATAAGCGCAATAGGACCATGCTTCATTTCTGCTGCAGGATAGCCTTCAGCATGAATGTAAGATATTTCTTTAAGCTTTAAAGCTCCCTCGAGTGCAATTGGAAAATGGTATCCTCTTCCTAAATATAGAAAGTTTGCAGCTTCTAAATAATTTTCAGAAATACTCTCAATTAATGAATTAGATTTTAAAACCTTTTCAATGGTTTTAGGCAATTCATAAAGCTCATTAAGAATTCTTTGATAGCGTTTTTTATCAATTGTCCCAAGTTTTTCACCCAAAGCAAGACCCATGAGCAATAGTAAACTTATTTGGCAACTAAACGCTTTTGTTGAGGCTACTCCGATTTCAGAGCCTGCATGTGTGTATACACCAGTATGGGTTTCTCTTGCAATTGAGGATCCAACTACGTTACAAATCCCATATAAAAAAGCACCTTTTTCTTTAGCCATTTTTATAGCAGCAAGTGTATCAGCGGTTTCTCCAGATTGTGATATAGGAATAACTATATCTCCTTTATTAATAACAGGATTTCTATACCTAAATTCGGATGCATATTCAACCTCTACAGGAATTCTTAGCAATTCCTCAAAAAAGTATTCTCCTAGAAGGCTTGAATGCCAAGAAGTTCCACATGAAATAAAAATAATTCTATTAGCAGAACTAAAAGTTTCATAGTGTCTTTTTAGTGATGAGATAGAAATTTTTTCATCAGGTGATATTAGCCTTCCTCTAAAAGTATCTGTAATTGATTGAGGTTGTTCAAAAATCTCTTTTAACATAAAATGCTCATAACCACCCTTTTCAACATCTTCAATATCTTGTTTTAACTCTTGAACGTATGGATCAATTATTGAGTCTTTTTTAATTTCTCTTAAAGTAAGTCCTTTCTTTAAGTTTACAATTACCATCTCATTGTCATTTAAGTAAACACATCTTTTAGTAAACTCAAGGAACGGGGTTGCGTCTGAACCAAAATAATATTCAGATTCTCCAACGCCAATAGCTAACGGACTCCCTAGCCTTGCTCCAACAAGCTCTTTTGGATTTGTTGAGTCAAAAGCAACAATAGCATATGCTCCAACAACTTGTTTTAATGCATAATAAACAGCCTTTCCTAATTTAATTTTTTTTGATTTTTTGATGTCCTCAATCAGATTAACTAGCACCTCTGAATCAGTGTCTGAACTAAATGTATATCCTTTTTTTAAAAGAATTTTTTTTATTGAATCGTAGTTCTCAATAATTCCATTATGAACTAAAGAAATTTCGCCTGAATTTGAAACGTGAGGATGCGAGTTTACTTGATTTGGAGGTCCGTGCGTTGCCCACCTGGTGTGACCAATTCCAATTGTTCCCTTCTTGTCTTTTTTATTGCTGAAAAGATTTTCAAGATTAGATACTTTACCTTTGCTTTTTTTAATTAGTAATTCGTTATTATAAATCATAACTCCGGCCGAATCATAACCTCTGTATTCTAATTTTTTTAATCCATTAATTAAAATATCATAAACAGGTTTTTCACCAATATATCCTACTATTCCGCACATTAATTTCTAATTATCATTTGAATTTCATTTTTTTCAAAACCAATTTTTTCATAAAATTCTGAGTTTTTTTCAGAGGAGTTAAGAACAGTTTTATCACAACCTTTTTCAGATGCAATTCCAATTAATTTTTCAACAAGTTTTTTGCCAATTCCTTTTCCTCTATAATTTTCATTAACAGCTACATCCTCAATAAGACCAAGTGTTCTTGTAAGCTTTTTAATTATATGTAATGAAGCAACTCCAGTAATCGTGTCGTTATCAACTGAAACCAAAGTAACAGAAGAAGGATCGGAAAGATAGGTTGTATTGATTTCTTTGTCAAAGTTGTTGCTGAACGACTTTTTCCAAATTTCTATAACTTGGTTATAATCAGTATATGCTAACTCTCTTATTTTCATAAAAAAAGCGAAAATAATAAATTAGTCGATAAAATTTAAATATTAGTCTATAAATTTTAGCCTTTAGTCAGTCACATTCATTTGCTTGATATACAGATTTACATTGAGTGCTATGTCGTCAAGAATCAATTTATCACCCAAGTTTTCAAAAAAACTGCCTGAACCGTATTGAACATCGTATTTGCTTCTGTCAAAAACTAAATTTGAAATAAATCCACCTGCTTCACTTACTAACTCAAATTGAATAGGATGAGTAATTTCTTTTATTGTCAGAGAGCCGTCGACCAAATAACCTGTTTCAGTTTTTATTGAAGACAATATTGTAAGTTTAGATTTTTTGTGTTTTTTAACTGAGAAAAAATCATCAGATTTTAAATGACCCTCTAATCTATCTTTACTCCCCCCGGATAAATCTTCAACCGAAATAGAGTTCATATCTACTATAAAATAACCACTGCATAAACTTGGGCTACCTTGATTTTCTTGATCGCAAAAAATTAATTCGCCTTTTTCAAAAGTTAAAGAACCATAGTGCTGACTACCAGTAATTTTTTCTCCAATCCATTTTAAAGAGCTGCTTTCAGTATCAATAATTACAGTTGCCTTTTTTTCAGTTTGTGCTGTTAAAGAAAAACATACAAGGCTAAATAGTAAAATAAGTGTGTTAAAAATTTTCATGTTTTATTTAATTTAAAATAGTTTGACAGTTCTAAGGGACTAACTTCCTCTTCCAGTTTTTCTAACACCACCTGATTTGGCATTACTGGATTTGTTTTTAAAGTTTTGTTTTACTCCTTTTTTGTTTGGAGCTTTTTTTTCCATTCTGTTTCCAAAAAATTTACTTCCCATAGTTTTAATTTTTAAAATTAATTTCAAATATTATGCCAATAATTGTTCAAAAAATCCTCCGATTTCTTTTTCTTTATTGATAAAGTGGATTTCTAAAATCCAATTTTTTTTCTCACCTTCTTTATTTAAATCAAACATATTAGTATGATTTTCAGGATGAATGTAATTAGTTTTGTCTTCTTTTTCAAGTTTTTCGTGAGGATATTGCCCTATTATATGACCTGCAATTTCTCCACCAAACTCCCATCCATATTTTTTAGCTAACTTATTACAGTAGCTATATAATTGAGCCCCTGTAATTTCTGTCTTAGAATTAAAATACTTTTTACCCTCATGCCAAGCTTTTTCAATATCATTCTTTAATTTTTTTTTAAAAGGGTCGTTTCCAACAACATAAGTTCTTCCAAAATCTGCCTCCCATTCTTCGAATATAGGACCAAAATCTAAAAATAGTATGTCATCTTTTTTTAAAATTAAATTCTCTGGGTTTTCGTTGTAGGGGAATAATGTGTTTTTACCGCACCTTACTATTCTTTTGTGCCAGTATTTTTCTATTCCAAACATGTTAAATGCTAATTCAAAAATCAATTCATTAATTTTATTTTCAGAATTTCCAGCAATTAGAATATGTTTATTTTCTATTTCGTTAAATAATTGTTGAGCCTTTCGTTCTGCCTCAACTAAATTTTTCAGCGTTAAATCCATTAATTAAATATAACTAAATTGTATAATCAATTTTATACTATTTTTTATGAAAAAAGTAATTTTTCTGCTTTTATTTTTTGTCAACTTAAATGCTCAAAATTCAATTTTAAATATTGGTCACCGTGGTGCAAAAGGTCATGTAGCCGAAAACACAATTGCATCAATTAAAAAGGCTATTGAGTTAGGCGCTGACGGGATTGAGATTGATGTTTTTCGCTGTCTAACTGGGGAGATAGTTTTATTTCATGATAAGATATTAGACAACTTAAGCAATGGAACAGGCTATATTGAAGAAAAATCTCTTTCCGAACTAAAAGAGTTAAATATTTTAGGATCTAAGCACTCAATTCCAACCCTTGAAGAAGTTATCAAATCGATTGGCAAAGAAGTGTTTTTAAACATCGAACTAAAAGGTCCTGATACTTCAAAAGGATCTTTAGAAATGGTTAATAAATATGTTAAATCAGGAAAAATTAAACTGTCAAACATTTTGTTTTCAAGTTTTAATTGGAATGAATTAGTTAAATTAAGAAACTTAGATAGTGATGTTAAAATAGCACTTATAACTGGCGAAGATCCTCTTGAAGCAATCTCCCCTGCTTTATCATTAAATGCTATTGCAATTAATCCTAATTACAAGAAATTAAATAAAGATAATGTCCAAAAAATATTTAGCTCAGGTTTTAAAATATACACTTGGACAGTAAATAATAAATTGGATATAATTAAAGTTAAAAGTCTAAAGGTTAACGGTATAATTACAGATTTTCCTGAGAGGATTTAACATCAATTTTAAATAAACTTGATAATAGCATTATGGGCTGCCATTTTTTTGATTTATTACAATAAATTTTATGACTAGTACTTTTTGGTTCCATTAGTTTACCACTAACCGCATTATCTATTATTTCTTGTTTAGAGTATTTTTCAGTTTTATTTGTTACTATACTTTTTGAAAAATAATCAATTTTAGTTACTGGAATTTTTTTAAAGCCAAGTTTTTTTAGTGTAAAATATCTGTGATGGCCATCAATTATAACCATCGTTTTAGAGCAGCATAAAATAGAAGAGATTATAATATAATCGTCAAATGATTTTAAAAAATTGGTTAGTGTTGAAGAATTTTTTTTAATTATTTTTTCGTGGGGAAAAAGAAGGTTAGTGTCTACAAGTTCTAGACTTTTGATTATAGTGTTATCAAAATCAATAGAATACATTTTAATAATAAGTATAATAAGCTACTGCAACTGCGACTATTACAAGAAGAACTATAGCAAATGTCATTACGCCATAAACGTTATTTGAGATAAGAAAATCAAATTTATTTTTCATAAAATTTTTTTGTAAAAGTACTAAATATCTTTTAACGCTTGTTTTAAATCGTCAATAATATCATAGGCATTTTCAATACCTACACTCAATCTAATTAGACCTTTATTGATACCGATTTCTTCTTTTATATCGTCTGGGACGTCTGCATGAGTCATAGAGTGGGGATGTTGAGCTAAACTTTCATTACTACCAAGGCTAACAGCTAGTTTTATTAGCTTAAGCTTATTCAAAACTTTAAACGCTTCTTTTTCACCTCCATAAACTTCAAAACTAATCATTGCTCCAGCTCCCTTGCACTGTCTTTTGAAAATGTCATTTTGTATTTTTCCCATAGATGCAACACCTGGAAATGAAACACTTTTTACAGTTTTTTGTTTTAATAAAAACTCAACAACTTTTTCTGCATTTTCGCCTTGTTTACACATTCTTAGATGTAAGGTTTCAAGGCTTCTAGTTAAAAGCCAAGCAGTGTAGGGAGCTATCATACTCCCTAAAAAAGTTCTAAGTGTTTTAATTGGTGTAATAGCCTCTTCTTTTCCCATGACACATCCTGCAATTACATCACTATGCCCATTTAAAAACTTTGTCGCAGAATAGCAGACAACATCCACCCCAAAATCTAATGGTTTTTGCCATATTGGACCTAAATAAGTATTATCCATTACAAGCATTACATCATCATTTTTAGGTTCCGAAGAAATAATTGATTTAAGATTGTTTAATTCCTCTAAATCAAATAACGAGTTGGTCGGATTAGCAGGAGATTCAAAATAAATCATTTTCACTGGCCCAGAAAACTCCTTAGATTTAAGTTTTATTAGAATTTCTTCGTTTTTAGTGGCAGAAGAAAATGGTAAAACTTTGACCCCCAAATCTTTTAGAAAATGCGTTATAAAATGGTGAGTTCCCCCGTAAACCGGATTACCATAAATTAAAACATCTCCAGGTTTTAGATAGGTAAGCATTGTAGTTGATATAGCACTCATACCACTTTCAAATGCCGCTGAAGATTCGCTTCCCTCAAGTATCGCAAGTCTTTCTTCAAGAATTTGCATATTTGGATTGTTAAGTCTTGAATAAATTAGACCTATTTCTTCTTTTGCGTTTAGTTCAGATTTTCCATAAGCAACCTCGAAAAAACGCTTCCCTTCTTCTGCTGTTTTGAATACGAAAGTTGAGGTTTGAAAAATAGGAGGTTTTACAGAGCCTTCACTCCATTCAGGTGTGTAGCCATAGCTCATCATGTGAGATTCTTTGTGCACCTTTTTTTTACTAAGTTAATTATAATCTTTTGGAAATTTTATTAAACTTAATTTCATTTAGATCAGTAATGACAATATTAGCGTTATCGTAATTTTGATTCTTTGAATTAAAGCTGTTGTATCCTACGCAATATATTCCTGCAGATTTAGCCGCTACGATTCCGTTTGTAGAATCTTCAATAACAATACATTCTTCTTTACTATGTCCTGTAAGCTTAGCTGCTTTTACAAATATCTCAGGGTTTGGTTTAGATTCTTTGAGATCAGCGCCACTTATTTTTGATTTAAAATATTTATTTAAATCAAATTTCTCAAAAACCCTGTCAATATTTGTCATTGACGCTGAAGATGCCAAAACTAGAGTTATTTTATTATCGAAATAATCCTGAATTAATTCTAATGCTCCATCAATCATTTGAAAAGAGGTGTCATTATCAAAAATAACTTTAAAGTGTTTTCTCTTAGATTGAACTAATAAGTTAGGATCATCATTTAAATTAAATATTTCGCATAATTGTTTGCAGATAGAATGTGTCGATTGACCAGTAAAAGACTCGTACAAACTGTTTGAAACCTCCAATTTGAATTCTTCAAACATTTTTTTATACGCTAAATTGTGTAAAGGCTCACTGTTGACAATAACGCCATCCATATCAAAGATCACGGCTTTTAACATACTTTAAAGAATGTTTTGTTATATTTATGGTAATTAATCAAAAATAAAATTACAATGAAAAAATTATTATTCACACTATTTACATTTATTACTTTTAGTATTTCTGCTCAACAGATGGCATTTAATACAATAAACATTACTGCAGAACCTAATTCTCAAGACGATTTGGTTGAACTTTTTAATGAGTTTTACGCAGATGCAAAATTTAAATCGGGCGGTATTATTCTTGAGAGATTAAGACATGGCCGTCAGGACGGAAGAACTCACAGGCTTGTTTGGATTTGGGAGTTAAACAACGGAGGAAGAGTTGAAGGTGATATGCAAGAATTTGAAAATGATGCTTTTTGGGGACAGTTTAGTAACCATGTTGAAAGCTGGGGGACTGCTAAAGCTGGAAGAATTATGAGCTGGCAAGAAGGAGATGTTAAAGAATTTCCTTGGGGCCATATTTGGGATATTTCTCCAAAAGATCCTGTAGCTTTCAAAAAAGCACATGATAAAATAGTTAAATCTGCTTCAGATGTTTTTGAAAATAGAGTCGTAGGTTTTGGCACATATGATATCAATAGACCAAATGGCGCTTCACACTGGGTAGTCATTGGAGGAACAGGTCTAAATGGACATTTAAGTATGCATCAGGATCTTGAAGACAATCATACAAAAGCGATGAATGACTACTTTGTAAACAGAGGAGAAGTTGAACACGTACAAGATTTTATAGTTGAAGTATTGGCTAGATACTAAGTGTATAAAATTAAACATAAAAAAAGGGGAACTAATTAATCAGTTCCCCTTTTTTTATTTTATAATTTATCTTAAAATGATGCATAATCTGTGTTAGGAAATAAAGGAGTTAATCCTTTTTCTCCACCAACACAAAGTGCAACTACTTGTTGTGCTAGTTTACTTTCATCATCGTTAAACCTCCAATCAAGATACTTTTGATAGTGGTCATATGATGCCCAGTTTCCATAAACATAATAAGTGTTAGTGTCATCATTAAAAAAAGCTTCTAATGACAAACAACCATCATAATCTCTTGTGGTTTGTAATCCATCTGGAGTATTAAGTAAATCAATCATAGCTTGTTTTTTACCTGGCTTAACTTTAAGCTTTACTAACACCGGCGTCTTTGGTCCAACTGCTTGCATCATCCCTCCAATATCAAAAAAATCACCTTGTGTGATTACCTTTCCTTCATCATCGAAATTAAAATACCAGTATCCTTTTAAATTAACTTCTTTTCCAGTGACGGAATTTTTTCCAGTCCAGGTACCATAAGTTCTAACACTTCCATCTAGGACACCCTCTGGACTAGATCCAGGAAGCCACACATTAGCAGTGTATAAAATATCTTCATAACCATCATGATAACCTTTCATCATAGCTGCATAAGTATCGTAATTTCCTGGCTCAGAATTATACATCGGAGTTATAAGCTCCATGTCCTTACTAAGTAGAGCCAATTGTCCTTCTAGGTCTTCTTCACCATGAAGTTCAAATAATTTTTGAGCTGTAGCTAAATTTGCTTCATATTTTGGATTTGTGTTACAGCTAACAAATAATGCTGCAACAAAAAAAAGTGATAATAATTTTTTCATATAATATAATTTTGTGTTTAGTAAATTAAATTTAGTAAAAAATTCTTTAACGAATGTTTTTTATAAAAAATATTATAAGTTATTTAAGAAAGAATCTAACTCGTTTTTTTTCATTAATATAAGTCCTGATTTTGGTAATCTATAAATTAATTTTTTCCAATATTTTTTTCATAATTCATTTATTTAAGTTTACCCACCCGCAGAAAATCCACCTCCACTATTATCATTTACTTGCCTAACTAATATTTCATTACGACATTTTTTACAACGCTTCCTTTTTACAGTTCCAGAGTATTTTTCAGCATGAAATACTTTTTGCCATTTTGTTTTGTTTTCTGTCCCTTCGATTAAAGTTTCATCATAAAAAGTTTCTATTACTTTGTAAGGGAACCAAGCTCTACACAAATCATTTGAACACCTAAAGAAAGCTTTCCATTGTCCGCTATCAAAACTTTGTATTTTTTTCATACACAAGTAAATATAACATCTAAAAAAGTTATTTTTATGTTTTTGAAACAAATATTTAATGGAAAAAGAATTTGAAAAGCTACTAGAATTTTGGAAAAATAATGAGGGAACAGGAAAACTTTTTAATTTTAAATTTCTTGAATATAAAAAGGGTTATTTAAAATTAGAAGCAGAATTTGGCCCATCAACATTAAACCCTAATAAAAATGTTCAAGGAGGACAAATGACTTCGATGCTCGACGATGCTACTAGTATTCTAGTTGTGTTAGATACTGGTGGTAAAAGCTACCCCAATTCCACAAATCTTAACAGTCTTCATCATAGACCTCTTTTCCAAGGAAAAGTTACTGTAGTTGCCGAAACGATTAAAATTGGAAAAAAAATGGCAACAGTTAAAGGGGAGATTTATAATTCTGAAAACAAGTTAGCAACCACACTTATGCATACAGTGTTTTTGTTTAAAACTCAGCAATAATTATAAAATATTATTTATTGTTCTAGTGAACTCACATCAAAAGATTGAATAACATTTTCTTGAACTTGGACATTAAACTCCAGGGGATTACAACAAGTTTCACAATCTTCTATAAAAGCTTGATTTGATATTGATGGATCAATCATTTTAAGTTGATTTTCCCAACAGTGTGGGCAGTCAAAATAGGCTTCTATCATAAATGTTTTATCCTTTAAATATAAATAGGGATAGTTTATAATACAAATAAAAGTATTTTTGGAATCAAATATTAAATTAATGAAAACAACTATTATTCAAAATATTTTCAGAGTTCTTTTAGGCTCGATAATGCTTTACATTGGAATAGCCCATTTAAGCTTTAGAAGAATTGAATTCCAAGCACAAGTTCCCACTTGGTTAACAACAAGTGAGGGTATGATGGATTTAATAGTATTAATTTCTGGATATATAGAAATTGCCTTTGGGATCCTTATGATAATTGGCGGAAAATTAAAAGTTAAAACCGGAATAGCATTGGGAATTTTTTATGTTTTAATATTTCCAGGGAATATTAATCAATACATTAACGAAATCGATTCTTTAAGATTAGATTCAGATAATAAACGTTTAATTCGTTTATTTTTTCAACCATTACTAGTATTGTGGGCTTTTTGGTCCTCAGGGGCATTGGAATATTTAAAATGTAAATTCAAATAGTTTTTTGAAACTCAAATTAATACTGACTCATTAATTGTTTATCAAAAAAGCTGTCGTACTCTTTATTTATTTCATTTGGAATTATAGCATTAGAATTTTCCCTCCAATTATTTAGTTTTTTTAGAAGTTTATTTAAAACATCGGGCTTGGATTCAGCTAAATTATTAGATTCTCCAATATCTTGATTTAAATCATAAAGCTCTAAACCTTGATCCTCAAAATAATGATGAAGCTTCCATTTTCCTGAAATTATGACTGACCCAGGTCTTGTTCTAAATAATGGATCTCGGCCCTGGTCTTCTAATTTATTATAAGCTTCTAGATAAATAGGGAAATGAAAAAATAAATCTCTATTTATTTTTGAAGGAATTTTAAATTGATTTTTTAAGCTTACACCCTCAAGGAATAAAGCTTTTTTTTTGGGATCTACAATATCTTGAATGGTTGGGTAAATATCAAGATTACTTACGTTATTGCTATTAACTCCAGCACTTATTTTTTTTGGCCATCTTAAAACAAATGGCACACGAATTCCTCCTTCATAGTAACTTCCTTTACCTGCTTTTAAAGGAGATTGATTAGAGATTGAGCGAATTCCTCCATTGTCTGATGTAAAAATCACCAAAGTGTTTTCTGCTATTTTTAAATCATCTAACGTTTTTAAAATTTTACCAATATTTTCATCAACAGAACTTACCATTGCCCCGTATTCTGGGTTGTCTTGACCATTAACACCATTTTTTGAAGCATAATTTTTTATCCAACTTTTTTTTCCTTGAATAGGAGTGTGAACAGAGTAAAATGAAAGATTAGCAAAAAAGGGTGAGTCTGCATTTTTTACAATAAAATCAACAGCCTCATTGGTTAATCTGTCTGTTAAATATTCTCCAGGCTTTTTATTTTTAATAAAGTCAATATTATATGGCGAAAAATAACCTTTTTTTCCAGGATTACCTTTATTGCTCCCACCTATATTATGATCTATACCCTGAGTTTTAGGATCTTTACCTATATGCCATTTTCCAAAATTTGCATTTGTATATCTAGCAGATTTTAACATTTCAGGTAGAGTATAAATACTATCATGTAAATATTTTTTATTTTTTGCAGGAATTAGTTTTCTTGTTCTTTTGTCTCCTCTTTCCGCGGATCCAACTGTGTAAACGCCATGTCTTGGTGTATTAAGACCTGAAAATAAAGAAGCTCGACTAGGAGCACAGTTTGCTGCACTAGCATAGGCGTTTGTAAACACCATACCCTGTTTTGCAAATTCATCTAAAAAAGGAGTTTCATAATATTGACTACCCATAAATCCTAAGTCTTTCCATCCAAGGTCATCTACATTAATTAAAATAACGTTAGGACGATCTGATTTTGAAAAATGAGAGGGATTGTTACAACTAAAAATTAGTAAAAATGAAATTATAAAAAAGATATTTTTCATTTTTAATTAAATAGGATTAGTTATGTTTTATTTGATATCCTTATCTGGAATTCGTCCATAATTTCCAATTCCATCGTAGTCCATAACATCTGTTTCAATTTCATCCTTTGTATTTGTATTTGATTCACGAGGAATAAGTAAAACTCCAATTATGAAAATGGTAAAAACAAGAACCCCAATAAAGAAAATTATTTGAACACTCATTTTTTAAATATTTGTTTAACGTAGGCTCCTGCAGCTAATATTGACGGGACCCATATTCCAACATACAACCCTTCTTGTTGTTGTCCTGAGAACCAAAGGGATACAGAAAATAAAAAACTAAGAAATGCAGCTCCTAATATAAAATAATCAGATCTTTTCATTTTCTAAATATAATAATTACAGAACAAAAAAAAGAGAATCCAGTAAAGCTTAATTTAATGAGCTAACAATTGGTTTAATAAAGTCTACCCAAGCATCGTATCCTTTTTCGTTAAGGTGAATTCCATCAGTTGAAAGGTCTTTTTTAATTAGCCCGTTTTCGTTTACAAAAATTGAATATAAATCAATGATTTTATATGAATTTTCTTTTTCGTTGGCTTTTATTATTTCATTTACTTTCAAGATATTGTTCTTATATTTTTCTTTTTCTATTGGTAATACTGTTTGAATATAAATCTTAGTTTTTGGAGTTTGAGCACTAATTACTTGGGCGATTTTTATAATATTATTTCCAATATATTCTGCAGAAGGTTTATCAGGACTATAATTATTCCATAAATCATTTATTCCAATCAATAAGAACACAGCTTTGGGTTTAAAGTAATTTATTTCATCTAAACGTGCTAATACTCCGTCAGTAACATCTCCTCCAATTCCTCTGTTTCTAATATTGGGATAATCTAATTTCTCGCTCCAATTTTTTCCTCCTTGAGTTATACTATTTCCTAAAAAAACAATATCACCATAATTTAAAGGATTACTCTTAAATTCTTTAATCACTTTTCTATAATTACCTTCTCCCCAATCATCGTGGTTTTCGATTACTAAATCTTCGTGTGGATACAAGTGTTCAATGGAAACGCTATTTGTACAGCTTGATATTAGAAAGAGAATAATGAGAACTATAATTTTATTCATAATCTAATTTATAAATAACCTTTTGAAAATAATTTTTTTTTATATAAAACGGCTTCATAGTAATATGAAATAAAGCTAATAACGTTTTAATTTAAAAATTAATCTAGTTTCATTCTAAAGTGTCTTAATATTATATTCACTTAAATTTATTATTATGAAAGATAAACCTAAATGTGGATGTGGAAATACTCAAAATCCTGACGGATTTTGTGATGGTTCTCACAATAATCAAGTAGATTA
Source organism: uncultured Bacteroidota bacterium (assembly GCA_902510655.1). Classification (GTDB taxonomy): domain Bacteria; phylum Bacteroidota; class Bacteroidia; order Flavobacteriales; family Flavobacteriaceae; genus MAG-121220-bin8. The sequence goes on from CABXBY010000008.1 coordinate 22,124, forward strand.
AATATAAGTTAATTACCATTATATTTGATAACAACTAACACTAAACAATTTAACTTATGAAAAAAGTATTTATAACCCTATTCTCCTTAATCTTATTAGCGAGCTGTGCGACACAAACTACAAATGAAAAAGGACCTTCCGAAGAAGATACTGCTACCTTTAATAAACATGTTGAAAGCTGGAAAAAGGCAGCTAATGGTTTCACATTAGAAGATCCAGAACAGGTAATGAGCATTTTTGCTGACTCCTTAACTTGGAATAATCCAGAGGCTTTTATGAATATTACGAAAACCAAGGAAGACTTAACTGCTGCAGTTAATTTTTATATTAATACTTTTGATAATATAACTTTTACAGAAGATGTTTATTATGGTGGAAGCCTTTATTCAACTGAAGAAACTTCTTCTTCACCTGATGGAATCAGAGCTTATGGAAATTGGAAATTTATAGACCCTAGCTCTGGTACTGAAATAGGGTATAAGTGGATGGGTGTTTTAAGATTTAACGCTGACGGAAAAGTTTATGATTTTGCAGATTGGTTTGATGTTAGTAGTATTCCTAGACAAATCGAAGGCACTTATAATCGATAATAAGTCAAAATTAAAAGATAAGTCATAAACCCTCGAGAAATCGAAGGAGAAATTTTATTAATTAAATCATAGTTTATCAAAACCTTGTCCAAATTTGTGTTTTTTCATAAACTATGATTTCTTTTTGAATGATGGGAGTAAAAATAATAACCCCATAAATCCAAATGTAATTATTGTTTGAATATCATCAGAACGCCATTGTGTCTCAAAGTAAAGTTTAATGAAGAACATACAAATTGCTCCTGCAACAGCTCCACCAATAAAATATTTAATTATTTTCATAAACTATGATTTATTTTCTCGTGCAAGTCTCATTAATCGGCTTATCCAAAATAGTGTGAAGAAAAAAGCAGGAAAAAATAATAAATCTATTATAAAATAATCTCCAGTAAATCCAATTAGCATTATTATGATGAATACAACACAATAAACACAAAATAATAATTGTTCAGTTTTTTGACTCATAATATAAATATTCTAAAGAATATGTATGATAAAAAACTAATTAAAAAACCCCAAACAAGTTTTTCTTTTGTAGTTACATCATCCTTCCAACGAAGTAAATAATCTTTAAATGGATTTCTAATTTTCATAAACTATGCTTTATCTAAATATATAATTAAAGACATAAACAATACAATGAAAATAAACAGACCTATGTATAACCTCTTTTTTTCCTTTGGAGTCATACCATTGTCATTATCTTGAAAAAATCCATCCATAAGCTAAATATATGATAATTAAAGAAAACAATCCAAGACAAGCAATAATCAGCAGCTACAATAGACCTGTAAAGGGAGAATAAGGTTTCAGATAATTCTTATATTTAAATTGTGAGAAAACTAATTCTACTATTACTGTTTATTCCACTTATTTTTTCTTGTTCAAAAGATGATTTAGTTGAAATCAAACCTGTAAATCAAATAGTCGGAAAATGGCATTTCAATACTTACACCATAGATAATGTTGACACTATTTATGATGAGTGTAAACAAAAAGGATACTTCTTGTTCTTAAATGATGGTACAGGTCAGGAGGTAATATATTTTAATAACTCTACACAAGGGTGTAAATTAGATTCAACAAAGAATTTGGAGTGGTCTTTTAATGGTACAGAGTATGATATAAAAACATTCAGTGGAGGCAGCTATGCTGGAGTTTCGTCATTTGGTATTACATATCAGTATTTTGGAAAAATTTCAAATGAATTTCTTAAAATCCCAGTTGGATATAATGAAACAATCAACTTAAAAAAAGAATAAATTTTAGTGGAGAAGATGGGACTCGAACCCACGACCTCTTGACTGCCAGTCAAGCGCTCTAGCCAACTGAGCTACATCCCCTTTTACGAAAGTTGTTACACAATAGCTTGATCCCCTCTGACTTTTGTGCTTAAACGTATTGCGTCTTGAACATCATAAATAAAAATTTTACCATCACCTACTTGTCCATCTGAACCAAATTCTAATATGGTATCTACACATTTTTCTAAATTCTCATCGCTAATTACACAAATTATCATTGTTCTGTTTTGTAGCGCTAAGGATTGTTCTGTTCCACGATACATTTTTGTATAACTTTTTTGTAATCCAGTTCCTGAAACGGGAATGACAGTTATGCATGGAATATCTATATTTTTTAAACCTTTCTGAATAGCTTTCAGTTTAGAGGGTCTAATTATTGCTTCAACTTTTTTCATAAATTTTAATTTATTTATTATTCAAAATTAGAATAAGATTCCAAGCCAAATGAGGCTGCATCTATCCCTACTCTTTCTTCTTCAACTGAAATTCTAACTCCAGCCGTTTTTTTGATTAATTGCATTACAACATAAGTAAAAGTAAAGGAAAAAATTGCAATTACTGAAACACCTTTCAATTGAACTAAAAATAAAGAAGAATCACCTGTGAATAACAATCCATTTTCAGTTGCAAATAATCCTACTGCAATTGCTCCAAAGAATCCATTTACACCATGAACAGCTATAGCTCCAACAGGATCATCTATTTTCATTTTATCAATAATTTGTACAGCTACATCTACTAATACACCTGCTACTAAACCAACAATAATTGCAGAGTTTGCATCCAACACATTGCATCCTGCAGTGATTGAAACTAGACCAGCTAACACACCATTTATAACCATTGTTATATCAATTAGTCCATATCTAAATTGAGTATAGATCATGGTAGAGATTCCGCCAGCTGCAGAAGCTAAAAATGTATTTGTAACTACTTTTCCAATAAGATCCCAATTTCCAACTGCACCTAGAGTTGATCCTGGATTGAATCCAAACCAACCAAACCAAAGAATAAAACACCCGATCGCAGCCAAAGGAATGTTGTGACCTGGAATTGAGTTTGCTTTTCCATTTTTTTGATATTTTCCAAGCCTTGGCCCTAAAACAATAGCAGCAGCTAAAGCAGCAAAACCACCCATTGCATGTACAGCAGCAGAGCCAGCAAAGTCATTAAATCCAATAACAGAAAGCCAACCAGCCGGATTCCAAACCCATTGAGCCACCATGGGATACATAATTCCACAAAAAACCAAAACTAATATAGTATAAGACCAAAGCTTCATTCTTTCAGCTAATGCCCCAGAAACAATTGAAATAGCTGCAATCGCAAATCCAAGTTGAATAAACCAAAAAAGCTGGTTTGACACTGTTAGCCCAAGACCAAGATCATTTTCTGTAATTCCAATATCAAAAGCAAACCATCCATTTGAAGATCCGTAGGCGATTCCAAAACCTACTATATAAAAAATAATTCCACCAAAAATAATATCAATAAATACTTTAGCAATAATACTCATTGCATTTTTAGATCTTACAAATCCTGATTCTAGTAAGGCAAAACCACCTTCCATAAAAAAGATTAATGCTGCACAAAGTGCAACCCAAACCGTATCAATTGCATTAGTTAATTCAGATTGATTCTCAATAATTACACTATCTATATAGCCCATAATTTATGTTTATTTAACTCGAATCTAATTAATTAATTGATTATTAATTAGTTAAACCACAATAAGTCTAAAATTATTGTTAATAACGCATTTTTTGGTATTAATAATTTTTAATTTGACAATTTTGAAAGACATAAGTTAATATTCTTGTAATAGTTTAATCTTTTTTAATTGTACTTTAGGCTTTAGTGAAAAGTAAAATAAATAATAAAAAGTTTTTAATTCTTACGCTTCTAATTCTTTCAGGAGAATTTATTTACTTTCTCCCTTATGTTTTATCTAGAGTTTTTAGACCAACGTTTTTAGATGTTTTTCAATTAAACAATTTTCAATTAGGAAGTTTATTTTCAGTTTATGGGATTGTCGCATTATTATCATACATATATGGAGGTGTAATAACTGATAGATATTCACCTAGAAAACTAATGTCATCAGCTTTGTTTTTAACCGCTCTCGGAGGTCTAGTTTTGGCCTCATATCCGTCTTATCAGACTTTACAAATTTTGTACGGGTACTGGGGTTTCACAAGTGTATTTTTATTTTGGGGAGCTATGATAAAGGCTACTCGTCTATGGGGAGGAGATAATAATCAAGGCAAGGCGTTTGGGTTTTTAGATGGAGGCAGGGGAATTGTAGCTGCATCAATGGGTAGTATTGGGGTATTTCTATTTTCAATAGTATTAACTAGCGATATAGAATCAGCGTCAGTTTTTGAACGTCAAGAAGCTTTTAGATATGTGATATTATTTTCCTCTTTTATGGTTGCTTTTATTGGCTTATTAGTTTTAATATTTTTAAAAAGTTCAGAAGAAAAAAATGCTAATATTAAACCCCATTTAAATTCTTTAAACAATATTAAATCTGTACTAAAGAATAAATCAATATGGTTATTAATGTTAATAATAATGTGTGCTTATGTTGGGTATAAAGTGACAGATATTTATTCTTTGTATGCTTCAGAAGTTATGCTTTATGATCAAATTGAAGCAGCGGAAGTAGGTGCTTTACAATTGTATTTGAGACCAATAGTATGTATTACTATTGGTCTACTAGCTGACAGGACTAAAAATATTTTTTGGATAATTTTTGGTTTTATTACCATGTTAATTGGAGCTTTGATTTTCTCTTTTGGTCTTATTAAACCTGAAATGAATTTTATATTTTTCTTGTCTCTAGTAATTTTAGCAGTTGGGACTTATTCAATACGCGCATTATATTTTGCAGTTTTAAAAGAAGCAAATGTTGCCTTTGCCCTAACGGGGACTGCAGTTGGGATAATTTCAGTTGTTGGATATAGTCCAGACATTTTTGCAGGACCAATAATGGGATATTTGTTAGATAAAAATCCAGGAATCGTTGGACATCAATACGTCTATTTTATGTTAGTTATATTTTCTGTAATAGGTTTAATAGCATCGATTAGATTTGCTAGATTAACAAAACCCTCTGTGTAATTTGTAGACGTAATTTAAAAAATAGTAAATAAACATATTTATTATCTTTAAAACTTATTCAATTAACTATGAAATTATTACAAGAATTTAAAGAGTTTGCTATAAAAGGTAATATGATGGATATGGCAATAGGGATTATTATTGGAGCATCATTTAATCAAGTAATTGATGTTTTAGTAAAACAAATTTTATTACCGCCACTTTCATTACTTTCAGACGGAATTAATTTAGATAAAAAGAAATTAATTTTAAGAGAATCTCAAACTAACTCGCTGGGAGACATTTCTGTTCAAGAAGTAGCAATTAGTTATGGGCAGTTTATTGAAACTTTTTTAGATTTTTTAATTGTAGGATTTACAATTTTTATGGTTGTGAAATTTATTAATAGACTTAACAAAAAAGCTGAAGACCCTAATGATAAAACAGTTTCAACCCCGAAGAATATTCAATTGCTTATGGATATGAACTCATTGCTAGAAGAACAAAACCGTATTTTAAAAGAGAAAAAATAAGTTATTCTAAAATTGACTCGTAAACCATAGCTCTAAACTTATCTGCTAATTTCAATCTGTATGTTTCAAATGATTGAGTCATATAGATGTAAACCATATTCTGTTTTGGATCTGCTCTAAAATAAGTCCCAAACATTCCTCCCCAACCAAAAGTACCTTTTGATCCAAACTTAGTATCTTCTTCTTTAACAACTTCAAAACCTAACCCAAATCCTTTCTTTTTCCCAAATACTAGTTTTTTATACTTAAGACCTAAAGAGTGATCTTTTTTCATTAAATCCAAAGTACTTTTTTTAATTATTTGTTCTCCTCTAAAAGAACCGTTATTTAAAAGCATTACTGAAAACTTAAGATAATCTTTAGTTGTAGAAAGCAATCCTCCAGAACCATTTAATAAAGTCACCTTGTCTTTAAACGGAGTATTAGATTTATTATCAAAAGAAACAAGTTCTTTTTTTTCTCCAACTACATATAAAGTAGTCAATCTGTCAATTTTGTTTTTTGGAAGTTCAAACGAGGTGTCATCCATTTTCAAAGGATCAAATATTCTGTTTTTTAAATAGACATCTAATTTTTGTCCGGATAAAACTTCTATTAAATATCCACAAATATCTGTTGAAGAGCTATACCACCATGTAGTTCCTGGCTCAAACTTTAAAGGCTCTTTTACTGACTCTTTTGTATACTCTTCCAAGTCCATGTTAATGACTTTTCTGTAGTCCTCAGGACCCTTAAAATTAAGACCTGCAGAATGCCTTAACAAATCGATTATTTTGACATGGTTTTTAACGGGTTTTATTTTTTTTCTTTTTTTGATTGTTAAGTTTTTGAACTCAGGAATATATTTGTAAACAGGATCGTTTAATTTAAATTTCCCTTCTTCTAGCAACATCATAAGACCAATTGATACGATTGGTTTTGTCATTGATGCTATTCGAAAAATATCATCTTCTTTAAGTGGATCGTTTTCTGAAATATCAGAACTCCCATAGCTATCGAAATGAATCAGCTTCCCATTTTTTACAATTGCAGTTTGAATTCCAGAAAGTTCGTTGTCGTCCACATAGCTGTGCATCGCCTGGTTCAAAAGCATTAATCTTTCAGATGAAAAACCTTGTGATTCAGGTGAAGAAATTTCAAAATCTGATTGTGCATATGAAAAAATACTAGTTAATAATAAAAGAACTAATTGCACTTTGTTTAAGAGAGTTTTTAATAGCAAAATTGAAGGTTTAATATTCTCTTAAAATTTATTAAAAAAAAAGCATATAAATTCAATTATTAATATATTTTTGCCTGAATTTTTTAACAATAGTATATAATGAAAAATCAGGACAACGGAAATGCTCAACTAAATTCACTAAGAAATGAATTTAATGATAGAATTGGAACTAAATCTTATTTAGGCAGAACCAAAAGAGTAACCTGGACAGGCGTAAGAAGATTTAGAAGTATTTAAATAAAATTTTATTTAATTATCAAGTATCCATTTCTTTGGAACCCTAACAAACACATTTTTTGTATAATTATCTTTTTCAAAAAACAAACCAATATCTCCATTTTTAAGTACAGTCATTGACGAATATGCAGACCTCCCCTTGTAAATGGTTTTAGTGTTTTTCCAGCTCATTCCCTGGTCGTAACTAATGCTGACAGAAAGATTATCTCTTTCTTGCGAACTAAAAGCGTTTGAAAATAACAATAAACTCTTAGAATTGGTGTTATAATTTATTAGACTAGCATTACAGGCCGGATCTGATAGATCTTTATTTTCAAAAGAAAACCAGCTTTTACCGTTATCTTTAGAAAGATGAGAATATCTAAATTTATTTGAATTTACTCTCGAATTTACAAGCCAATCTCCATTTGAAAGTTCAACAATTTTTGATTCATCTCCTGGCTTCAATGGATAGTCAACTAAAAACCAGTTTTCTCCGTGATCTTTGCTACCAAACACATGTGTTCCCTTGTCGAGGTTAACTAGGCAATGCAGAAGAGTTCCCTCTTTAGTCTGAGTGCCTCGACCAGATGTAATAAACATAAAATTCTTTTCCCAACTTTTTTTAGTTATTTGACTAGTAATATCTTTAGGATTTGACCAGCTTTTTCCATTATCAGAGCTTTTTATTACCATAAGGCGATATACGTCTTTAGCCATGTTAAGATTCATATAGTTATAAAAAAGAAAAATATGCCCTGTTTGTTTGTCAAGAATCATTGAAGGGTCTGACGCGGATTCGCCTTCAGGATAATCAATTATTTTCTCAATTTTAGTCCATGTATTACCATCATCAAAACTTTTTCTTAGAACTATATTGATGTCTCCGTTCCATTTTAAATCTCCACACGAATTATTGCGCTCATCAATTGCAGCAATTAAAGTTCCATTTATGGATGTTATTAAGGAAGGTATTCTGTAGCAAGCTATTTCAGAGTTGAAAGAACTGTCAAACAGATTTTCAAAAATTAATTCTTGTGAATAACTGGATATCCCAAAAAATAGAATTAGAATTTTAAATATTGATCTCATTTTAATTTTTAATTAATAAATCAATTAATTTACTTCTTACATTATTAGTATATAACGATTGATTTTCTCGACGTGGATAAACTCTATTTGTTAAAAAAACAATTGTTAATTTTTTTTCTGGATCGACCCAAAACATCGTCCCAGTAAAACCAGTATGTCCAAAACTATCTTTAGATAAATTCTTATTTGGATATTCTCCATATTTATCACTCGAATAGGGTTTGTCAAAGCCCAAGCCTCTTCTGATTTTACTGTTTTTAAAAGCATAAGAGGTGAATTTGTGAATAGTAGTTTGTTTAAACATAGTGCTTTTAGCTTCTAAAAAACTCAATAAACTTCCTATGCTTTCTGCATTTCCAAAAAGCCCAGCATTTCCAGAAATACCACCCATAAAACTAGCTGCTTCATCGTGTACAAACCCATGTACCAACTCTTTTCTAAAAATAGAATCGTACTCAGATGGAACAATTATATTTTTACTAAACACTTGTGTTGGGTTAAATGTAAGAGCAATTTCTTTTTTATTAATGAATGTATTTTTGAAGTAATTTTCGAAACTAAAACCAGTAATTTTGTTTATTAAACTTGGCACATAAAAAAAGAAAAGTCCAGAGTAATCATATGCATTTATTGTATTTAATTTAGATTTTTTTATTCTTTTGAACACCTTTTTAGAATATGTATTTTTTAAAAATAAATTATTATTCATTTTTATAGAAAATCGTTTGTGCATTTTAGCACGTACAATTGACTTTTTTAAGTTTCCGTTTCTTTTTTTAATAAAATTTTGGTGACTTATGTAAGGGATCCATCCGCTAGTATGACTCAAGCTTTGAAATATTGTTGTATTTTTTTTATTTGATCTTTTTAGTTCAGGAAAATAATCTGAAACTTTATCTTCAAGCTCTAATTTATTTTCATCATACAATTTCATGATTGAAAACGTAGAAGCTAATACTTTTGTTAAAGACGCTAAATCATAAACATGTTTATTATTAACTTTTATAATCGAATCATAAGTATGAAATCCATATGATTTATTTATTATAATAGAATCTTTAAATTTTACGAAAAGTTGTGCTCCTGGAAAGTTTTTTAAAGTTATACTAGAGTTAATCAAACTATCAATTTTTGCTGAGTTACTAGTTTGTGATTGAGTTTTAGAAACAAACAAAATCAATAATAATAAAATTTTAAATTTCATTTATATTAGGGATTAAGGTTTCATTGTCTCCTGCAAGTTTTTTTTGTGTAATAAGTTCCTTGTGTAATTTTAAAATTTCATTTTTATATTCTGGATTATAAATTTCATTTTTTAATTCAAATGGATCTTTAATTAAATCGTAATACTCCCAAGCTTTTTCGGATTTCAACTTGCTTGTATTTTTTTTGTTTAATCCTTCACCATAGAAATAAATCAATTTATTTTTTTTGCTTCTTATACCTAAATGTGCTGGCCTTACAGGACTGTGTTCCCAATATCTATAATAGGTAAATTCTCTAGCATGTAAACTGTTTCTTGATTCTAAAACTTTTCTAAAGCTTTTGCCTTGGAATGATTTAGGAGATTTAATTCCAGCATAATCGAGAAATAATGACGGGATATCTAGGTTTAAAATTAAATCATCAATTCTTTGAGATTTTAAAACTTTATTAGGATAACTAATTACAAAAGGCATTCTTGAAGATTCTTCGTACATCATTCTTTTGTCAAAAAACCCGTGTTCTCCTAAAAAATAGCCCTGATCTGAAGTATAAATTATTATAGTGTTGTTGATTTGATCAGACTCTTTTAAATGGTCAATAATTTTTTGAAGATTATCATCAATTGAGGCTGCACACCTCAAAAAATCTTTTACAAATTTTTGATATGAAAAAGATCTTATTTCTTCTTTTGACATGTTTTCAATTGAAAAAGGCATTCCAGGGTATTTAGTATCAGAGTTGTGATCTTTATTTTTAGAATAATTTAACCATCTGTTGGTTAAAATTTCAAGTTGTTGACCACTAAAACTTCTGCCAGAACTGGAAGGGATATAATCATGTAGAGATTCTGGCTCGGGAATATCAATATTTTTCAAAAACTCATTGTGTCTTTCTGGATAATCAAAAGGCTCATGAGTGGCTTTGAAATGTGTCATAAGAAAAAAAGGTTTAGTGGATTCTCTTTCCTTAAGCCATTTGATAGTCGAATTTCCTATCACGTCAGATGAAAATCCGGGTTCTTCAACACCACCTTTGTATCCATCCTCCCAATTTTCTTTAGTTTTAAAGACAGGGTTATTGTACTTGCCTTGTCCTGGTAAAACCTTATAATAATCAAATCCAGATGGCTCTTTTTTCAAATGCCATTTGCCAATTAAAGCAGTTTGATAACCGTTATTATTTAAAATTTTAGCAACGTTAAGACTATCCGGGCTTAAATGATCGCTAAGTGTGTAGACTCCGTTCTGGTGACTGTATTGCCCAGTTAGAATTGAGGCTCTGCTTGGAACACAAATAGAATTTGTACAAAACATGTTATTTAGCACAGTACCATTATTTGCTAAATATTTAATAGCATCATTTTTAACGTAATTATCTAATATTCCATTATAAATTCCCCATGCCTGTGACGTGTGGTCATCAGCCATAATAAATAAAATATTCGGCCTTATTTCAGCTTTATTTGTATTGCAAGAGGAAATAGAGAAAAATAATACCAATACAATAAATAGATTTTTCAAAGTTTTAATAATTGAATAAAACATAAAAATATGTGTAATAAATATTTAATTTAGAAAAAAAATTTGATCCTATATTAAAATGAGTAACATTAAACTTTATTTTCTAATTTTTATTATAAGCTCAAATTCTTTATTATCCCAAGTCATGGAAAATAATTTAGCAAAGGAAAAAAGTTTATACTTAAAGCAACACGCTACCAATCCCGTTAACTGGTTCCCATGGAACGAAGAAGCTTTGTCTCTAGCTAAAAACTCAGATAAATTACTTTTAATTAGTGTAGGATATTCATCCTGTCATTGGTGTCATGTAATGGAAGAAGAGAGTTTTAGAGATGACGATGTTGCAAATGTTATGAATTCAAATTTCATTAATATTAAAGTTGACAGAGAAGAAAGACCAGATTTAGACGAAATCTACATGAAAGCATTGGTTTTAATGACAGGAAGTGGAGGTTGGCCAATGAATATTATAGCTCTTCCGGATGGCACACCAATATGGGGAGGAACTTACGTCCCAAAGACACAATGGATTCAGGTTTTGAATCAGGTTAGTGGGTTTTATAAGACTAGAAAACCAGACGTCTTAGAATATGCTAATAGCGTAAGAGAGGGTGTAAAAAAAGAAGCTTTAGTAAAACCATCTCCAAGAGACAAAACATATTCAAGTGAGCTACAGATTGAGTTAGCTGAAAAAGCTTTTAAATATTCAGATAAAATAAATGGGGGAATTGGCAGTGGTCAGAAATTTCCTTTACCCACGATGTTAAATTTCTTTATGAGATTTTCAAATGAGTACAGTAATCAAGAAATGAATGATTTTGTTTATAACTCTCTAATGCAAATCTCTCGAGGAGGAATAAATGACAGAATTGATGGAGGTTTCCATAGGTACACTGTTGATAATGCTTGGCATATTCCTCATTTTGAAAAAATGCTATACGATAATGCCCAGCTCTTGAGTGTTTATTCAAGTGCTTTTAAATTATTTAAAGAAGAACGTTTCAAATCGGAACTTTATAATATTTATAGATTCTTAGAGTCTAAGATGACAGGAGATGATAATCTTATTTATTCAAGTATTTCTGCTGATACAAATTATAAGGACGGAACAAAAAGTGAAGGTGACTTTTACATATGGCAAGTAGAAGAATTAAAGAAAATTTTGAATGAAGACTTTGAGTGGATTTCAGAATATTATAATATAAATGAGACAGGCTATTGGGAAAATGATAGGTATGTTTTTTATCAAACGATTTCTGATAAAGATTTTTCTAAAAAAGAAGGCATTACATTAAAAGAATTTAATAATAAATTAAACGAGATAAATTCTTTACTGAAAAAAGAGCGAGAAAAAAGAGTTCATCCGATAATTGATTCTAAAATAATTTTCTCATGGAATGCATTAACTATTAGAGGTTTAGTTGACAGCTATAAAACAACAAAAGATCCGATTTTTCTAAATAAAGCTCTGTTAATAAATTCTTCATTATCAAAAACTATGATTGATAATAATATAATAAGACATACTAGCAGTGGTCCTGCTGAGGTTTTGTTTTTTGAAGACTACAGCTATTACATTGACGCCCTTATAGGTCTTTACGAAATTACCTTTGATGAAAATTATTTAAAATTTGCAGATCAATTAACAGCTTTTTCTAACGAAAAATTTAAAGAAGAGTCAGGGTTTTACAGATTTTCAACCAATCAAGGAAGTTTATTTGCAGATACATTAATTAATCTTCAAGATGGAGTTACGCCATCTGCAAATTCCGTAATGAATTTTAATTTATTTAGACTTGGTCATTTTTATGGAAATAAGGACTATTTATCACAATCTAAAACAATGATAAATAACGTGAGCGAAACAATAAAAGATAGAGTTACAGATCATTTGTTATGGCTTAACAACTCACATAATTATTCTCAAAAGTTTTATGAAATTGCAATCTCTGGTAATAATGCTATTGCAAAAGCAGAAGAGTTAATGGATGAATATTTGCCGAACGCTTTAGTAGCTGCTTCTAAAAGCGTGTCCGAGCTTTATTTACTAAAAGACAGATATTTCAAGGACGAAACTTATATATATGTATGTGTAGATAACACTTGTAAGTTCCCTGTTACAAAAGTTTTAAATGCTCTAGAATTAATGAAAGATTAATTAAAGTTAACTACCAAGTTCTTAAAGTCATCCTTGTAGCTTCCGCCAATTTTATAAGGCTTTTTGTTTATGTAGGCATTGCTGCCGTCAATTACATCAATTTTTTGAATAGCCGCAGTAGTAGATCGGTGTATTCTTATAAATTTATTTCTAGGCAAAGATTCTGTAAATGAAGTTAGGGTGGTATGAACAATAAAGTTCTTGTTTTTAGTGACTATTTTAATATAATCTTTTAAACTTTCTATGACTAAAATATCATCAAAATTTATTTTGACATTTAATTTGTTAACTCTAACGAAAACAAAATCAAGGTCAAGGCTTTTTTCATTTCTAACTCTAGAAATCGCCTTGTAAGCTTTATCTACAGCTTTTTCAAACCTTTCAAATGGAATAGGCTTCATTAAATAATCCACTACATTCAAATCATAACCATCAATTGCATAATCTGAATGTGCACTGGTGACAATTGTTTTAGGGGGGGTTTCTAAGCTTTTCAAAAAACTTATACCATCAATAAATGGCATATTAATATCCAAAAACATCAGATCAACTTTATCCTTTTTAATAGTATTTAAAGCATCATTAGCATTTGAAAAAGTTCCAATACAGTCTAAAAAATCAATTTTTTTAACAAAATTTTCTATTACTTTAATCGCTAAGGGTTCATCGTCTAGTATTATACAGCGGATCATAGTTTAACTTTAAGATGTGCAATATATTTATTTTTTTTCTCAATTATGTCAAGACTGTAAAAATCAGGCCCATAATTTAATTCTAGTCTTTTTTTAAGGTTTGTAAGACCTATGCCACCAATTTGTCCTTTTATTTTTTTTGTTTGTTTTTCAAATGAATTTTCAACTCTAAAATCCAAAAGGGTTTTAGTTGATTTCAAATCTATGTTGATGTATCCGTTTTTTGTCGAATTTCTAGCCCCGTGTTTAAATGCATTTTCGACAAGTGGAATAAGGATCAGTGGCTTTACTATTATTTTTTTTGTTTTGCCACTGATATTAAAATTTACTTTAAGAGTTTCATCGTATCGTAATTTTTCAATATCAATGTAATCTTTAATATGAGAGACTTCATTTTTTAGTGTTTGAAATTCTTTACCAGTCTCATATAAAAAATATTTCATTAAATCAGAAAGTTTCAAAATTAAATCGGGGGCTTTATCCGATTTATCAATAGTTAAAGAATACAAATTATTTAATGTGTTGAAAAAGAAGTGCGGTTGAACTTGAGATCTTAAATACTTTAATTCGCTTTCCAAAAGTATTTCGTTAGTTCTTGTAAGATATTCTCTTTGCTTAATCCAGTCAATAGCTAACTTAATGGCCGTAACAAAAGCTATAACATAAATTTCTCCAAGAATTACGTTGATTGCGTAAGTAAGGTCAATCTTGGAAGTTACTCCAGCAAATTCAGGCAAAACATCTCCACTTGTAAAAAAATAAGTAATTTGAAATTTTAGAACAAGAGTAAGCCCCAAACTAATAAAAAGAAGGGTAAAAAACTCAATGCCTTTTCCATTAAAAAGTTTAGGAAGAAGATAAAATATAAATAGATACGATAGTAAAATATGAAATGGAAACTCAATAATATTAGATTTAAGGGAATACAAATAATCATCGTAAAAACTTCCCCATCTAACAGTGTTAAAAGTAAAATAACCTAGCCAAAATAAAATCTGACTAGAAACCGGAATCGAAGATATTTTGTTATAAGTTGGGTTTGTGAATAACGATCTTTTACTAACCTTCATTTTGTGATCTGTATATTTAATTATAAAGAGTTATAAATAATATTTTGTGATTTTAAATTATAAATGACTAATTTAAAAATTCATTCTTGAAAAGTTATATAATAATGAAGTTTATTAAAATTTTACTATTAATTATTTTGTTTTCGTCATGTCAGAATAATGAAAATGTTGAGTCTCCTAACGTAATATTTATATTGACAGATGACTTAGGATTTGCGGATTTAAGCTCTTATGGTTCAAAAATGATAGAAACACCAAACCTAGACTTGATGGCAAGTCAAGGAGCACTACTAAATTCTTATTATTCAACTCAAGCAGTATGTTCAGCCTCTAGAGCGTCAATACTCACTGGAAGTTATCCTAACAGAATAGGATTTAGCGGAGCTCTTGGACCTAACTCAAAAAAAGGAATTAACCCTAGTGAATATTTAATGTCAGAAATGTTTAAAGAAAAGGGCTATAATACTGCTATTTATGGCAAATGGCATTTGGGTGATAATAAAAAGTTTTTACCGACAAATCATGGATTCGATGATTTTTTTGGAATTTTATATTCAAATGATATGTGGCCTTTCCATGCAGAATATCCAGAAAGTTATCCTGATTTAATGCTTTACGATTATGATAAGCCTATTGAAATATTAACCGATCAATCTGAGTTAACAATGGAGTTGACTAGAAAAAGTATTTCGTTTATTGAAAAAAATAAAGACAATCCATTCTTTTTATACTTAGCACATCCTCAGCCTCATGTGCCATTGTTCGCTTCTTCAAAATTTAGGGGAAGATCAGATCATGGACTTTACACTGATGTAATTGAAGAAATAGACCATTCTTTGGGTCTTATTATGGAAACGCTAAAGAAAAATAATTTAGATAAAAACACTGTAGTTGTTTTTACATCCGATAATGGGCCATGGCTTTCATATGGAGGGCACGCTGGTTCAACTGGGATATATAGAGAAGGAAAAGGGACAACATGGGAAGGTGGACAAAGGGTGCCTTGTATAGTTTGGTATCCAAACGAAATCAAACCTAATTCAGTTATTAAAACTCCTTTGATGGGTATAGATTGGCTCCCGACTTTTGCAAAAATCACTAATGCAAGCTTATCAGAAAATAAAATAGATGGTAAAAATATATGGGAAAATTTAACTGGAAAAACAGATTCAGATCCTCACGAAGCATTGTTCTTTTATTATCACAAAAACAGTCTTCATGGAGTTAGATACGGAGATTATAAAATGTATTTTCCACACAGATACAGAACTTTAAACGGGAAAATAGGGAGAAATGATG
>CABXBY010000009.1 GCA_902510655.1 uncultured Bacteroidota bacterium
AATTCTAGTTTTATCAAGTTCAGGAATTTCACCCATCATATGATTTATTGTTTCTGACGCAAGTTCATCAGGTCTTTTGAATCTAAATAATCCTTTTGGCGCTTTTCCAACAGCTGTTCTATAAGCTTTAACTATATATGCTTCTTTCATAATTTAATTTCTTAAAGGTTTACCTGTTTTTAATATATGCTGTATTCTTTCTAGTGTTTTTCTCTCAGAACAAAGAGAAAGAAAAGCTTCTCTTTCTAAGTCTAATAAATATTGTTCATTTACAAATGTTGCTTTTGATAAATCTCCTCCACTAATAACATATGCAATTTTATTAGCAATTTTTTGATCATGTTCAGAAATATATTTTCCGGCTTTCATTGTGTCAGTACCAACCATGAACATTCCTAACGCCTGTTTTCCCAAAACTTTAATATTTTTTTCACTGCAAGGTGGTAAATAACCATAGTCTGACATTAAAATTGCTTGCTTTTTAGCTATTGAAATTTGATGATTTTTATTCATTATTATAGTATCATTATTTGGCTCTAAATAGCCTAAATCAATTGCTTCATGAGCAGAAGTAGATGTTTTAGCCATTCCAATATTTAAAAAATATTCCTGCAGAACATTAAGTTCAACATCATTTTTACTAAATTTTCTTGAAGCTCTTAGTGCCATTTCTTTACAACCGCCTCCACCAGGGATTAGTCCAGCACCTACTTCAACTAAACCAATATAACTTTCACTGTAAACTACCGCTTTATCACAATGCATTGTTACCTCACAACCTCCTCCTAATGTAAGTCCGTGAGGAGCTGCAATTACAGGAACATTAGAATATCTTAATTTCATCATACTGTCTTGAAAGTATTTTATTGCTAAATTAATTTCATCATATTCTTGTTCGGCAGCTGCCATAAATATCGCTCCTAAATTTGCTCCTGCAGAAAAATGAGATCCTTCATTTCCAATCACAATTCCTCTGTGATTTTTCTCGGCTAAATCAACAGCTTTATTTAAACCCATTAATACTCCTTGCCCAAGAGTATTCATTTTAGTTCTAAATTCTATATTCAACACACCATCTCCTAAATCTTTAATTATCGAATCATTATTTTCCCAAACGATTGAGCTTTTATTTAAATTATTAAGAATTATTAAAGAATCTTGACCTGGTTTAATAAGAAAAGATTTAGAGTTCAAATCATAATAATTTATTTTACCATTTTCAATTTTATAAAAACAGTCAATATTGTTGTTTATCATTTCAGAAACCCATTTGGCTGGTTTGTGCCCTAAAGATTCCATTATTTCAACTCCTTTTTTTACACCAATTGAATTCCAAATTTGAAAAGGCCCGTTTTTCCATCCAAACCCAGCTCTTAATGCATCATCAATTCTATATAGTTCATCTGAGATTTCAGGAATTCTATTTTGAATGTATGAAAACATTGTACCAAAATTGAATCTGTAAAATTCTCCTGCTTTGTCAGTTCCATTAACCAATATTGAAAACCTATCAATAACTTTAGTAATTTTTTTAGCATTATTTAAAGTGTCAAATGAAACTTTTTTAACAGGTGAATATTCTAAAGTTTTTAAATCTAAAGAAAGAATAGTTGATTTTCCATTTTCATCTTTAACTCTTTTATAAAACCCACCATCAGTTTTAGAACCAAGCCAGTTATTTTCTAACATTTTATAAATGTAATTTGGAAGCTTAAAAGTTTCTCTAAACTCGTCATTTGGACAATTATCATAAATACCAGTTGCAACATTTACAGTTGTATCTAAGCCAACTACATCACTTGTTCTGAAAGTAGCAGATTTTGGACTTCCAATAATCGGTCCAGTTAACTTATCTATTTCTTCAATTGTCAAATTTAATTTTTCAACATTATTTAAAATATTTACCATACCAAAAGTTCCAATTCTATTTCCTATGAACCCAGGAGTATCTTTAGCTAAAACAGAATCTTTTCCAAGAAATCTTTCTCCAAAATCGTTTAAAAACTTAATTGTTTTTGGTTCACAATCAGGACCTGGAATAATTTCAAATAATTTTAAGTATCGTGGAGGATTAAAAAAATGAGTTACTGCAAAATTCTTTCTAAAGTCTTCAGATCTTCCTTCATTCATTTGCTTAATAGGAATCCCTGAGGTATTTGAAGTTATAAGTGTTCCTTTTGTTCTGTGCTCTTCAATTTGATTAAATACAATTTGCTTAATATTTAATTTTTCAGTTACTACTTCAATAATCCAATCTACTTTACTTATTTTATGTAAATCATCAGTAAGATTACCTAGTTCAATTCTACTTGCAAAATTTCTATGATATAGTGGAGCAGGTTTTGACTTGATACACCTTTGGAACATTTCATTTACTATTCTGTTCTTGACTTTTTTGTTGTCAAGTAAAAGACCAAGTTTCTCTTCTTTTTCGTTTAATTTATTTGGAGCTATGTCAAGAAGCAAAACATTAATTCCAATATTTGCGAAATGACACGCTATACCAGATCCCATAACACCAGATCCAATTACTGCAATATTTTTAATATTTCTTTTCATTTTTGTTCTTTAGTGAGTTAAAAATTGAATATTTTTTTATTTTTAATTAGAGTATTAATTTTTTCAATTGTATTATGAAAATTTTCAAAAGCTTCATCTCCAATCTCGTCCTTAATAGCTTGATTGAATTTTAAAACAGCTACTCTTGAAGCGTCTCTATTAACCTTACCTCTTTCAGTTAAATAAATAAGTACACTTCTTCCATCATTAGGATTACCTTTTCTTTCAATTAATTTCTTTTCTTCAAGAGATTTAAGTGTTCTAGATAAACTAGTTGCTTCCATTCCCATTTTTGGACCTAATGAAGTGGAAGGGGTGCCTTTTTTAGGGTCTATACTCAAAAGAGTAAATCCAGTAGCCATTGTGGAATCATACTTGGAGGCTTCTTCATTATACATCCTTGCAATTGCTTGCCAGGTTGATCTTAAAAGATGGTCTATGGTTTTTTTCTCCATTTGACCAAATTTAATAAAAAAATACTATGCGTGCATAGTATTTTTTTATTTTTTTTAAATATTCTTATTTATCCAGTTTTTTGCACTTTCAAATGCTATAATCCAAGGAGAAACTTCGTCTTTTCTGTTGTTTGGGTAGTAGGGCCAATTCCAAGGGAAAGTTGATCTTTCCAAATGGGGCATCATTGCAATGTGTCTTCCGTTAGAACTGCTAATTATTGCTGTATTATAGTCCGAGCCATTTGGATTAGCAGGGTAGGAGCTATATCCATATTTTCCTATTATATTATAATTTGTTTCTTTATATGGAAGTTTAAATTTTCCTTCACCGTGTGCTGACCAAATACCTAGTTTTGAACCAGATAAATCTTTAAACATTATTGAATCGTTTTTTTGTATTTCAACAGATGTAAAAATACATTCAAATTTTTTAGAATCATTGTGATCCATTTTAGGTTTTATCTCGTGCTCAGGGTGAAGTAACCCAAGTTCTACAAATAATTGACATCCATTACAAACTCCTAATGATAATGTGTTATCTCTTGTGTAAAAATTCATTAAACTTTTTTTAGCTTTTTCATTGTATAAAAATGAGCCAGCCCAACCCTTGGCAGAACCAAGAACATCTGAATTAGAAAATCCACCTACTGCAACAATAAAATTAATATCATCTAAATTTTCTCTACCAGAAATCAAATCAGTCATATGCACATCTTTAACTTCGAATCCTGCTAAAGTCATAGCGTAGGCCATCTCTCTTTCAGAGTTACTTCCTTTTTCTCTAATTACCGCAGCTTTTACTTTCTTTAAATTATTGTGATTGATTTTTCCGTTAAAATTATTAGGAAATTTAAAATTTAACGGATGCTTTTTGAAATTTTCAAATCTTTCTTTTGCTTTAATTTTGCCACTCTGATTTTGATCTAATAAATAGGATGTTTTAAACCAAATATCTCTGTATTTTGATATATCTAGATTTATATTATTAGTATTAGATTTCAGTTCTAATTTAGAATTATTAGTGACCTTTCCAATATTTATAAAATTGATATTATTTGTATTTAAAACTTCTTCGATTTCTTTTTTACCTTGAAAAACTAAACCAAGACTTTCGCTAAACAATAATCTTATTAAATCTTTTTCTTTAAATTGGTTTAGATCAATATTTGCTCCTAGATTATTTTCAGAAAAACACATTTCTAAAATCGTAGTTATTAATCCACCTGAACTAATATCGTGACCAGAGGAAATTAGATTTTCTTTTATTAGATTTTGCAAAACATTAAATGTTTTTTTAAAATAAGAAGAATCACAAGAGTCGATTGTTGAAGATCCTATAAAATCTAATGTCTGACTAAAAGCTGAACCCCCAATATTAAAATTATTATTTGCCAGATTAATATAATATATGTCTTGATCATTAGTTTGAAAAACTGGTTCAATTATATTTGAAATATTATTGCAATTTGCTGCTGCTGAAATAATTACTGTCCCAGGCGATAGGACTTCTTGATCTTTATATTTCTGCTTCATTGATAGAGAATCTTTACCAGTGGGAATATTTATTCCTAATCCAATTGCAAAATCTGAGCAAGATTCAACAGCTTCATATAATCTAGCATCTTCACCAGGATTATTACATGGCCACATCCAGTTTGCAGATAATGTAACAGATTCTAAAGCTTTTTCAAGCGGAGCCCATATTATGTTAGTTAGTGCTTTTCCAATCGCTAACCTAGACCCAGCTCTTGGATTAATTAATGCCGGTAGTGGTGCGTGTCCAATTGAAGTTGCTACACCGTTTTTACCACAATAGTCCAATGCCATAACTCCACAATTGTTTAGTGGAAGTTGTAAAGATCCCACACATTGCTGTTTGGCAACTTTACCGGTAACACACCTGTCAACTTTGTTTGTTAACCAGTCTTTACATGCAACTGATTCTAAACTTAATACATTTTGCAAGTAATTTTCAAAAAAATCTACGCTATAAGTCTTATCAGAAAATTTTGTGGTTATAGTTTTATCATTCATTATAGTTTTTGGTGAACTTCCAAAAAAGTCTGATAATGATAAGTTTATTGGGGATGAGTTGTTTTTTTTAGATTTAATTTGAAATTTTTCGTCATTTTTAATTTTACCAACCTTATAACATGGTGCTTTTTCTCTATCAGCTATTGTTTTAAGTTTTTCATACTTATTTTCTGGAATAATTAACCCCATCCTTTCCTGGGATTCGTTTCCAATAATTTCTTTTGCAGAAAGTGTTTTGTCTCCAACTGGAAGTTGATCCAAATCGATAATACCGCCAGTTTCTTCAACAAGTTCAGAAAGACAATTTAAATGTCCTCCAGCTCCATGATCATGAATTGAAACTATAGAGTTTTCCTCAGATTCTACAAAAGCTCTAATAGCATTAGCTACTCTTTTTTGCATTTCAGGATTAGATCTTTGTACTGCATTAAGTTCTATTCCAGAATTGTACTTTCCGGTTTCGGTTGACGAAACAGCTGCTCCGCCCATACCAATTCTATAATTATCTCCACCTAAAACAACAATAACATTATTTTCATTAGGCTTATCTTTTAAGCTCTGATTTTCTTTAGCAAAACCAATTCCTCCAGCTAGCATTATAACCTTATCAAAACCAAGTGTTTTATTGTTCTCAAAGTGTTCGAAAGTTAATACTGATCCAGAAATTAAAGGTTGACCAAATTTATTTCCAAAGTCTGAAGCTCCATTAGAAGCTTTTATTAAAATATCAATTGGAGTTTGGTATAACCAAGGTCTTTCTTCTTTTATCCATTTTCTTTTTTCATCATACCTTGGGTATGATGTCATATAAACAGCAGTACCAGCAAGAGGAAGTGATCCTTTACCACCTGCAAGTCTGTCCCTTATTTCTCCACCAGATCCAGTAGCAGCTCCATTAAACGGTTCTACAGTGGTTGGAAAATTGTGTGTTTCAGCTTTTAGCGAAACAACTGAATTAAATTTAGATGTTTGAAAATAAGAAGGTTTGTCTCCGTGTTTAGGTGCAAATTGCTCGACTACAGGTCCTTTTACAAAAGCTACATTGTCTTTGTATGCAGAAACAATTTCATTAGGATTTTCCTTAGATGTTTTTTTTATGAGTTTAAATAATGAGCTTTCTTTTTCAATACCATCAATTATAAATTTTCCATTAAAAATTTTATGACGACAATGTTCAGAATTTACCTGTGAAAACCCAAAAACTTCACTATCGGTTAGTTTTCTTCCTAATTTATTTGATAATTCCTTTAAATAATTTACTTCTTCATTATTTAACGCAAGACCCTCCTTAAGATTATAATCTGAAATGTTTTCAATTTCAATAATAGGCTTTGGAATTGCAGAAATTTTGAATAAATTTTGGTCAAGTATTGGATAATCTTCAAAAAGCATAGGATCAAAGTCATCACTAGATTTTTTAGGAACAAATTTTTCAATTCTTAAAATTCCTGTTATTGCCATATTTTCTGAAATTTCCACTGCATTGGTGCTCCATGGAGAAATCATGGTTTTTTTTGGACCTATAAAGTTTGAATTAATAGAAGCTAGATTAATATATTTTGCTACAAATAACCATTCTAATTTTTTTATATCAATTTCATTTAATTTAGTTGATGAATCTACGGCGAAAATTGTTTCAAATTTATCTTGAAAATAGAGAATCATTGAAGAACTTATTTAAATTATAAGCTCAAAAATATAAGAAATAAAGCAGAAAACTTCTCTTAAATTTAAATTTTAAATAACGATTTTGAATTACTTATTAACAACATTATTTGTAGCTTAATCTAGCCATGTAAAACCCATCGAAACCAGTTTGATTTGGACTTACTTTTTTTTCATCTTCTTTCTTAAAAGCTTTGCCCATATCAGATTTTAAAAATTCATCAATTTGTTGTTCGTTTTCAGACGGAAGAATAGAGCAGGTTGCATAAACCAGTTTTCCATCTTTTTTAATCATTGGAGCATATTTTTTTAGAATTTCTTGTTGAGTGAATCTAATTTTTTCTAAAAAATCTAAGGAAAGATTCCATTTAGAACCTGGATTTCTTTTTAATACACCTAAGCCTGAACACGGAGAATCAATTAATAACCTATCTATTTTTCCATACAATCTTTTAATAGGTTTATTGTTTTCGATTACCCTAGTTTCAATATTAAATGCACTATTTCTTTTTGCTCTTCTTTTAAGTTCATGTAATTTATTTTTATAAATATCCATGGCAATTATTTGACCTTTATTTCCAGATAGAGCTGATAAATGAAGAGTTTTACCACCAGCTCCGGCACATACGTCACATATTTTCATACCATCTTCTATTTGAAGAAATGGTGCCACTAATTGTGATGAGGCATCTTGGATTTCAAATAACCCGTTTTTAAAAGCATCTGTTAAAAACAAATTTTTTCTTATAATTAACTTAAGTGCCTCGGGAAATCCTTTTATCTTTTCAGTTTGAATATCTTCATCAGAAAGAATTGACTGAAGTTTGTCAATTGTAGTATTTAAAGTGTTAGTCCTTATTATAACAGATGCTTTCTGATTCAAAGCATTTAATTCCTTTTCCCAATTTTTTTCACCAAGCTCATCTAGTCCAATTTCGTCTAACCAATCAGGAATAGATTCTCGAAATTTTCTTATTTTAATTAGTTCATCAAATTTACCTTTTATTCTTCTGTTAGGTGTTTCATTAAGTTCGGGCCAATTAGGAAGTTGAATTCCTTTTAACACAGCCCAAACTGCGAATATTTTCCAAAGTTCTTTATGCTTATATGGAGATTTTGCTTCAGCTATTTCCGAATAAAGTCTTTTCCATCTTACTATATCATAGCTTGTTTCAGCAATAAAACCTCTATCTCTGCTTCCCCATCGTTTATCGTGTTTAAGAACTTTTTCTATAGTTTTATCAGCATAAAGGTTTTGATTAAAGACTCCATCAAGTACCTTTATTACTGCAACAACTAAATTTTTGTGAAGACGCATTTTAAAGTTTTGCGCAAATATAGGTTTTAAACTTAATTATTTTCAGATTTGAATTTAATTTTACCCTCTTTTGTTCTTATGGTTTTTTTCATCATTTCTTTTCTAAAATCGTCTTCGATTCTAAATAAGTATACAGTTTTTTTTAAGGACAGAAATTCCTTTAAATCGCTTATTAATTTAGCTCTTAAGTCAATTTTCTTTTTCTCATAATCTAAAAAATCGTCAATAAATTGCTTGTGTTCTAAATCTGAAATATTACTACTATCCAAATTCATTTTTCTGTATTTGAGTCTTTTAGTTCTGTACAATACTCTTAAGCTATCTTGGTATTTATTATAAACAACCCAAAATTTTGATTCATTTTCAGAGTTAAGATTTAATTTATCAGTTAGATATATCTTTTTGATAGCATCTATTTTTTCTAAACTTAATTTTGTTTTAGTTATTTGTTTTTTTTGTGCAAATGAAAAGTTACCTAAAAAAAGAATCGAGAAAAGAAGAATTAAATTTTTCATATTAGTCATTATTTATAATTAAATCACTTGAGAAACTAGTTTCAATATAGTATTCAAGATCAAGTTCATTTATTTGTTCAAAATTGATTTCAAATTCATTAACATCAAATAGGTCAACATAATCAGAGCTAGAATAGCCAATTAGTTCATAATTCATGTAATCTAGTATTTCAGCTTCCTTTAAAGAAATAGGGTCACTAAAAAATCCGTTAATAAAAAATCCGATAATAAGAATTGCAGCTACACCACTTAATGCAAGTTTTTTGAACTTTAGAGCGAATATTTTATTTAAATAATTAGTATTAGTAATTAAATCGATGTCAATTGTTTTAAAATAATTTGGGGGGACTTTAAACCCTCTTTTTTCAGTTTTTTTTATGTTATCAATAGTAATAGCATCAAAATATCCTTTTGGTATTTTGAATCGATTGGTATTTAAATTTATATTATTTTTTGACATTATTCTATTACTTTGACAACCAAATACTTAAAAGGTTTGAATTTTAATTATTTCTTTTTTTATTTTTTTAACTGCGATATGATATGACGCCTTTAATGCACCCTCTGAAGTTCCCAGTATTTCAGAAATATCTTTAAATTTCATTTCTTGTTCATATTTCATTTGAAATACTAATTTTTGTTTTTGTGGAAGGGTATTTATAACCTCTTGAAACTTTAATTGTAATTCATCTCCATCAAAATAAGGATCCTCTTTCAATTTATTGGTTTGAGCAATCATAATTTCCTCAGATGTTTTAAAATGTTTTTTAGCTTTCGATTTTATAAAGTTTAAAGATTCATTTGTTGCTATTCTATAAATCCAAGTATATAGTTTGCTTTCTTCTTTAAAATTATTAATAGCTTTAAAAACTTTTATAAACGTGTTTTGTAAGACATCATGTGCGTCGTCATGATCTAAAACTATTTTTCTTATATGCCAATATATAGGTTCTTTGTATTTGTTAAGTAAAATCTCAAAATATTTGTTTTGAGTTTCCTCTTCTTTTAGTTTGGCGATAAATTTAGATTCATTTTCCAACTAAATTGAATTTATATATAAGACAATATAATTTTTAAAAAGTTTAAGAAAACGATTGAAGTTTAATCAACTTCGAATAAACCCCATCATTAGAAATTAATTCTGTATGTTTCCCTTTTTCTATAATTTCCCCATCTTTTACAACTAAAATAACATCTGCTTTTTGAATAGTAGATAGCCTATGAGCAATGATTAACGATGTCCTGTTTTTCATTAGTTTTTCTAGCGCTTCTTGAACTAACTTCTCTGATTCTGAGTCCAATGAGGAAGTAGCTTCATCTAATATCATTATGGGAGGATTTCTTAAAACTGCTCTTGCAATTGAAACTCTTTGTTTTTGTCCCCCTGATAATTTTCCGCCTCCGTCTCCAACATTAGAATGGTATTTATTTTCTAGTTTTTCTATAAAATCATTTGCATTGGCAATTATGGCAGATTTTTTTATTTCTTTATTATTATTTTCAGAGTTTGAAAGTTGAATATTGTTGGCTATTGAGTCATTAAAAAGAATAGAGTCCTGTGACACCAAGCCAATTAAGCTTCTTAAATCTTTTTTAAATATATCCTTAATATTTATTCCGTCAATAAATATCTTTCCCGAATTTACATCATAAAATCTAGGAATTAAATTGGCTATAGTAGATTTTCCACTTCCTGATTGTCCAACAATAGCAACTGTTTGACCTTTTTTTATTTTGAAATTAATATTCTTTAGAACAAATGTGTTTTCATATTTGAAACTAACATTCTCAAAGCAAATTTCTGACTCGAACGATTGTTTGTTTACAGGATTTGAAATTTCGTTGATTGAAGATTTTGAATCTAAAATTTCAAGTACTCGTTCAGCAGCTGCATTCCCTTTTTTAATTGAATAAGATGCTTTACTAATTGCTTTAGCAGGAGTTAAAACACCATACGCGAGCCCCATATAAGTAATAAATGCAGCTGGATTTAGTTCTTGATCTATTAAAACTAATTGTCCGCCGTACCAAAGTAGTACACCAATAACAGAGATACCTAAGAATTCACTTACTGGACTAGCCAAGTTTTGTCTATTAATTAATTTATTGGAGTAATTGTAAAATTTATTATTCGATTTATTGAATTTTTCTATAAAAAACAGCTCTGAAACAAATCCTTTAATAATTTTTAAACCGTGTAGAGTTTCTTCGGTAATCGATAAAAATTCAGCTTGTTCATTTTGAACTAAAGTTGAGGTAGCTTTAAGAGATCTTCCTATTAATGAAATTAAGAATCCAGAAATTGGTATAAATATCAAAACAAATGCTGTGAGCTTGAAACTTATTAAAAACATTGCTGAAATTGTAAAAAATATAGTTAATGGCTCTCTAACTATTAACTCAAGAATTGATAAAAATGAATGTTGAATTTCTAAAACATCAGCAGTTATCCTAGATATTACATCTCCTTTTTTCTTTTCTGTAAAGAAAGCTATTGGCATACTTACTATTTTTTTATAAACATCTCCTCTCAAATGGGTTAAAATCCCATTTCTTAAAAAAGTTATAAAATACATTGCTAGATAATTGAAAAAATTCTTAAGAAAAAACAATATGATAATTGCAGCAATCACAAAGATTAAAGCTTTTTGTGGGTCTTCGCCTGAAAAACTACTAACTTGATAATTAAGCCATCCTTCTAAGTTATTTCCAAATCCATAAATTCCATCAAATTCTGGTTTAGTATATGTTTTTTTATTTTCTCCAAATAAAACCTCAAGCATAGGCATTAGCGATAAAAATGACAATGCACTAAATAGCGCATAAAGAATATTAAAAAATATATTTAAAAAAATATATTTTTTAAAGGGCTTTGAATACTTGAATATTTTTTTAAAATACTCCAATGCTTAAAAATTAAATTCTTCAGTTAAATTAACTATTTTATTATTCAAAATTTGATTTACTCTATCATAATCTTCTTTTGACTTGAGATCAGTATTTACACTAAAGTAAAATTTTATTTTGGGTTCAGTTCCACTTGGTCTAGCAGCAACAGTTGTACCGTCTTCAGATTCAAAAATCAAAACATTAGATTTAGGAAAATCTAAATTATAGATTTCATTATTAATTTGATTTATTTCTTGAGAAGATTGAAAATCTTTAAAAGATATTAATTTACTTCCGTCCAAAGATTTAATTTTAGAATTTCTTAATTTATTCATTATTGAACTAATTTCTTTGAGACCTTTAGCTCCTTTTTTCTCAATAGATATTAGCTTTTCCTTGAAAAATCCATATTTGATGTAGCAATCAATTAAATAATCAATTAAATTAATTCCCATTGATTTACATTCTGATCCAACTTCGCATGCAACTAGGGCAGAGGTAATAGCATCTTTGTCTCTTACAAAATCACCAACCATGTAACCGTAGCTTTCTTCTCCTCCACAAATAAAATTCTGGCTAGGAAAATCATTTATCATTTTTCCTATCCATTTAAAGCCCGTTAAGCCAACTTTAAAATCAACATTATACCTTTCAGCTATATTTTTAATCATTGCAGTTGAAACAACTGTTGATCCAATAAAAAATGATTTATTTAAATCTTTTCTTTTGCTTAAAATAAATTCTGTTAAAATGATCATCATCTGATTACCATTCAAAAGAGAATATTCGTTTTCATTATTTTTGATAGCTAAACCAACTCTATCTGCATCAGGGTCGGTGCCAATTACAATATCAGCGTTAACTGCTTCTGCTAAATCTATTGCCATACTTAAAGCTTCTGGCTCTTCAGGGTTAGGTGATTTTACAGTATTGAAATTACCATCGGGAATAGCCTGTTCTTTAACTATATGTAAATCATTAAATCCAGCACCGTTCAAAACTTCTGGAAGAATTTTATATGATGTTCCGTGTATTGGTGTAAAAACAATTCTATAATTTTCTCTTTTGGACTCTCCAATTTTTCCAATTGATATTGAATCATTAATAAAATCAGTATCAATTTGGGTGTCAATTAAATTAATAAGAGAATTATTTCTTTTAAAGTTTA
Organism: uncultured Bacteroidota bacterium; assembly: GCA_902510655.1. Taxonomy (GTDB): domain Bacteria; phylum Bacteroidota; class Bacteroidia; order Flavobacteriales; family Flavobacteriaceae; genus MAG-121220-bin8. The sequence goes on from CABXBY010000009.1 coordinate 12,604, forward strand.
TTTCTTTGAATTTTACTGAATTTATTTCGTCAATAAGTTTTTCATCGATTGGTGGCACAATTTGACCACCATCTTTCCAGTAAACCTTATATCCATTATATTCAGGCGGATTATGAGACGCTGTTAAAACAATACCACAAATACATTTTAATTTTAATAATGCATAAGAAAGTTCAGGAGTTGGTCTTATTGAACTAAATAGGTACACATTAATACCATTTGAACTAAAAACATCTGCTACCTGATTAGCCAATTCTTTACTTTGATTTCTGCAATCATAAGCTATAACAACAGATTCTTTTTTTGATGATATTTTATTTATGAAGTTTGAAATACCCTGTGTATTTTTACCAAAAGTATATTGATTGACACGGTTTGGGCCTACACCAACAATTCCTCTCATTCCACCAGTTCCAAATGACAAATTTTTATAAAATGATTCTTCAAACTCTAATGGATTATTATTTTTTAAACTTTTAACATTTTCAATTGTTGTTGTATCAAAGGGAAATTGAGTCCAATTATTATAATTTTCTTCAATTACTAAGTTTTTATTCATTTATTTTTTCTGTAATTATATATTGTTTTTTAATTTTTCTATTTCGAAGAATGATTTCACCTAAAAATCCGGCAAGAAAAAACTGAGAACCCATTATCATTGTAGCTAATGAAATGTAAAATTCAGGTCTTTCTGTAATTAACCTTCCTGAAGTTTGGAGAAATAATTTATCTATTCCTAGGTATGCAGAAAAAAAGAAGCCAACTAATAACATTATGGTCCCAATAAGTCCAAAGAAATGCATAGGTCTTTTTCCAAACTTGTGAATAAACCATAATGTAATTAAGTCTAAAAAACCTTTTATAAATCTGTCAATTCCATATTTTGTTTTTCCGTGCTTTCTAGGATGATGTATCACAATTTTTTCAGTAATTCTGTTGTAACCTGCGTTTTTAGCAAGTACAGGAATGTATCTGTGCATCCCCCCAGTTAATTTAACCTGTTGAATTACCTCTTTTTTATATGCTTTTATTCCACAATTAAAATCATTAAGTTTTACTCCAGAAGTTATTCTTGCAGCCCAGTTAAAAATTTTAGATGGAAAATTTTTAAATATTATTGAATCGTATCTAACTTTTTTCCATCCTGAAACTAAATCAAAATTTTCTTCACTAATTTTTTTATAAAGCTCAGGGATTTCATTTGGATCGTCTTGTAAATCAGCATCCATTGTTATAACAACATCGCCATCACAAGCCTTGAAGCCTGCTGAAAGTGCTTGAGATTTACCAAAGTTTTTTAAAAATCTAATTCCCTTTATATGTTGGTTATTTGTACAAATTTTTGAAATAATTTTCCATGAATTATCTGTGCTTCCATCATCAATTAAAATGATTTCATATTTAAGATTTAAATCATTAATAACAGAGGATACTGAGCTTGTTAATTCTTCAAGAGAATTTTGCTCATTTAAAAGTGGAATAATTACAGAAATATTCATTTTCAACTAATTATAGCTGTTTTTTTGTCTTAATGACTAGACCGAGAACAACACTATATAAAAATCCAAATAAAAGCGTAGAAATTAAAATCGCTGGGTAAGTTAAAAAAGTGAATGGTTTGGAATTTTCTATAAATGTATTAAGATCCATTCCGTTAAGGGCTTCAGGGTAATCCTGCATGGTTTGATTGTATGAAATTTCTAACACTTTATCCATGAAATCAGGTTCCATTACATTAGTTAAAAATAATGTGTAAAATATAGATACAAGTGCTATAACTAAAGATATTCCTGTACCCATTTTTCTTACTGTGCCGGCTTGGATCTTATTATCATTAGCTTTCTTGTAGGCTAAGCATCCAAGAGTTATTCCTGCATATGTTATTACAATATTTGCAATTTGCGCTACAGAATCCTGTTCATAATGAGACTCTAAAAAAAATAACATTAAACTAAAAGATACTAACACTGAACTTGTAATTAAGCCGTAATTAATCATATATTGTTTTATACTGATTTGTTCCATAATATTTTATTTTAATGTAAAAATAGCTAATATTTGAATACTTGATTAGTAATAAATTGGATAAAGTTGCAAATTGATAAAAAAGAATTAAATTTGCATCCAATTATTATAAAAATGAAACAAGGTATACACCCAGAAAATTACAGATTAGTTGCTTTTAAAGATATGTCTAATGACGATGTTTTTATTACTAAATCAACAGTTGAAAGTAAAGATTCAATTGAACATGAAGGTGTAACTTATCCTCTTGTAAAGTTAGAGATATCTAGGACTTCTCATCCGTTTTACACTGGTAAAACAAAACTTATTGATACTGCTGGTAGAATTGATAAGTTTAAAAATAGATATGCCAAAATCAAAAAGTAAATTACTTTTTATATACTTTTTTTAAATTCAATTGATTTACTGGATTAGTTGTGAGCCCCTTAACATTTTTTTGACTAAATCTCATGACTTTATCATAGTATAGTGGAATAATTGGTGAATTTTCTAATACTAAACTGTCTAGTTTTCTATATAGTTTTTTTCTAATTACACTATTTTGCTCTGGATATGTGCTTTCAAATAACTTATCATATTCAACGTTTTTAAAGTGTGTATAATTTGGTCCATTTGGCGCTAAATTTTTCGAATAAAATAAGCTTAAATAATTTTCGCTTTCTGGATAATCAGCTATCCAACTAGCTCTAAACATTTCAAATTTCCCATTGGATTTACCTTGTCTTAATGCAGAAGCAGGAACAATATTTATTGATAAGTCAATATCGATTTTTTGTAATTCTCTTTGTATAAATTCAACAATATCTAAATAATTTGCATCACTGGTTAGTTTAAGTTCTATTTTCTCTTTATTATTTTCTGCTTTGTATTCTTTAATTAATGTTTTTGCCTTTTTTAAATTGTATTTAAATCCATTTACTGAATTTTCCATATTTAAACCTAATGGAACAAAACCATTATTTGCTGCGTATCCAATATTATTTCTTAAATATTTCATCATTTTTTTTCTATCGATCGCATAGTTTATTGCTAACCTTAGTTTTTTTGAATGAACTTGACTTTCTTCATCACCAAGATAAAATCCTATATATTCTGTGTTTAAATATGGTCCTGAAATGAGTTTTATTTTTTTGGAATGTTCTTCTTTTAAATTTCCGTCAATAGAAATTAATTGATCTTTAAAAGACGAATCTATAGAGTTAATAAAATCAATTTTATTTTGTGCAAATTCCATGAATTCACTTTTCTTATCAGGGAGAAATGTAATTGAGATAGCTTCAAGATAGGGCAGATTTTTTCCTTTATTATCTTTTTCGAAATATAAATTATTTTTTCTTAAAACTAATTTGATATTTTCTTCCCATCTTTTAAATTTGAATGGACCAGTTCCAATTGGATTTTTCCCAAACTTATCTCCGTAATAATTTACAGCTTCGTAAGGAACAGCTGAAAAATATTTCATTGATAGTAAGCCTAAAAAAGCCGCAAAGGGTTTTTTTAATTTTATAACAAATACACTGTCATTTTCTGCTTTAAAACTACTCACATTTTTCATTGCCCAAGATCCAGGTGATCCTAACTGGGGATCGTTTAATCTCTTAAAACTATATTCAAAATCTGCTGCTTTAACCGCTCTGGTAGAATCTTTTCCAAAAGTTTTAGAATGATGAAAGAAAATTTCATTTTTTATTACAAACTTATATTTTAAACCGTTTTTTGAAATTATCCAGCTTTTTGCTAAATCTGGTTTTATTTTTAGTGAATCGTCTAATTGAACTAATCCATTAAAGATTTGATTAACTGGCCAAATATTTCTTAATGTACTAGAGTAAATTGGGTCTAAAGATGAAATATTAGAATGTTCATTATATCTAAAAACTTTTTTTTCATCAATCAGAACATTTTCAGAACATCCCGTAATTATTAATATAGTTATTATTATAAATGGTATTGAAAACTTTGACTTGTAAATCATAGATATTGATTCCTATATTTGCAAGCTAATTTAAGAGTTTAAATCAATATGAGCCAAAATCATAAGGTTGCTTTAACTACTTTAGGTTGTAAGCTTAATTTTTCTGAAACTTCAACTATATCAAGACAATTTGAAGACGTAGGCTATTCTGTGGTAAAATTTGATCAATTCTCTGATGTATATGTAATAAACACTTGCTCTGTTACAGAAAATGCAGATAAGCAATTCAAATCTTATGTTTCAAAAGCTTTAAAGTTAAATCCTGAAGCTTTTTTAATAGCTATTGGATGTTATGCACAACTTAAACCAGATGAATTAGCTAAAGTAAATGGTGTAGATTTAGTTCTTGGAAGTAAAGAAAAGTTTAAAATATTAGATTATTTAAATGACTTAAAAAAAAATAACAAGGGTTCTGTTCATTCTTGTGAAATAAAAGAGACTGATTTTTATCAATCGAGTTACTCAATTGGAGAGAGAACAAGATCTTTTTTGAAAGTTCAAGATGGATGTGATTATAAGTGTACTTATTGTACAATTCCTTTGGCTAGGGGAATTTCGAGAAGTGATAAGCTTGTTAACATTGTAAATGCAGCAAAATCGATTTCTAGTTCTGGAGTTAAAGAAATTGTGTTAACTGGAGTTAATATTGGAGATTATGGAAAAGGGGAGTTTGGTAATAAAAATCATGAAAATACTTTTTTAGATTTGGTTAGCGCTCTTGATAAAGTAGACGGAATTTCTAGGATTAGAATATCTTCAATTGAGCCTAATTTATTGTCTAATGAAATTATAGATTTCGTTTCTACAAGTAATAAATTTGTTCCTCATTTTCATATTCCTATGCAGAGTGGAAGTGATTCTGTCTTAAAACTTATGAAAAGACGATATCTTAGTAAACTTTATAAAAATAGAATTGATCATATAAAAAAAGTTATTCCAAATGCATGTATTGGTGCAGATGTTATTGTTGGTTTTCCTGGTGAAACAGAAGAAGATTTTTTAGAAACCTATAATTTTATAAAAAGTTTAAACCTGTCATATCTTCATGTTTTTACTTATTCAGAACGTGATAATACAGAAGCAATTATATTAAAAAATATTGTTTCTAAAAATATTAGATCAAAACGTAGCAAGTTGTTAAGATCTCTCTCAGTTCAATTAAAAAGAAAATTTTATAAATCCCAATTAGGAAATACAAAAGATGTTTTGTTTGAAACTGAAAACAGAAATGGTTTTATTTATGGTTTTTCTAATAATTATGTTAGAGTGAAATCTGTTTGGAGAAAAAATTTAGCAGATAAGATTGTTTCTTTTGATCTTGAAGGTATTGATAATGATGGATTAGTAATTGGAAAGAAGACAGAACTAAAAATTAAAGTCTAATACCAATAGGAAGCATTTCCTTAAATTCCTTATTTTTTTTGATAAATTTTCTGACCTGAGGAGAGGTTGGCATTATCCTAATATTTTTTTCCTTAATAATTTCAAATACTTCTCTAATAAATTTTTCTTCAAAATTTTCATCTTTATTTGAAGTTGGTATTATAAGTTTTGTTAAAAATATTTTTCTGTCTTGAAGAGCGTATTCAATAATAGCTAAATCATCTTCAATTTCAACTTCGTATTGACGTAAAAATAAGTTGTCGTTAATAATTAAATTTCCCATTAAATATCTATTAGCTAGTTTTGTAAAGTTTTACAAAGGTAATAAAAATAGATTTTAATGACTACAAAACACAAAACTCATGTTTATTTTATGCCAGGAATGTGTGCGAATTCACTGATTTTTGAAAGAATTAAACTAAATCCAAATTTTAAGTCACATTATTTAAGTTGGATTCCTCCTTTAAAAAACGAGCCTCTTCGTAATTATGTTACAAGACTTTCAGAAAACATAAAACATGAAGATTCGATCCTTGTTGGAGTTTCTTTTGGAGGTGTAATTGTTCAAGAACTGTCAAAAATTTTAAAAATTAAAAAAGTTATAATTATTTCAAGTATAAAATCTAATAAAGAATTATCAAATTCAATGAAATTTGCTAAGAAAACAAAGAGTTATAAGCTTCTGCCTGTAACTTGGCTAGATGATTTTGAGTCTTTATTGGCCTTTGTTTTAGGACCAAAAATTAAAAGAAAAGTCAATTTATATAGAAAATATCTTTCCGTCAGGGATGAGAATTATTTAAAATGGGCAATTAATGAGATGGTTAATTGGAATCAAACTAATCCATTAAAGAACGTTATTCACATTCATGGAACTTATGATTTAGTTTTTCCAGTAATTAATATAAAAAATTATATTCCACTTGATAGAGGAGACCATACAATGATACTTAAAAGAGCAGATTGGTTAAATGATTATTTCGAAAAAAACTTAAATTAAATTCTTTTCATTTGCTGTTGCATCATTTTTATCTGATCCATTAACATTTTTTGCTTATCTAATTTTTTAGCTTCGTTTAATAAGGTAGTGGCTTCTCTTTTTCTTCTTTTTTGAATCAGTATTCCGGCTAAACTTAATTTGGCCATTGCTAAATCGTGATCCATAGATAACCCAATCGAAATTGCTTTTTTAAAATATTTCTCGGCTTTGGTAAGGTTTGTTTGTGAGCATACTATTCCCCACAAATAATTATAATAACCAACTTGTTTTTTAGTTAAAGAACTTTCTGGATTTTTTATTTTTTTTAACCATTTTTCTGTTCCGTCAAAGTCTTGTTTTCTTAGTTTAAAAAAAATGATCAGAATAATTTCATTTTTAAAGTATAGAAAAATGAAAATTATAGCCAAAAAAATTAAAGCTATTCCATTACCAATGTTGTTTTCATAAAATTGAAAAATCGAATAAATTAGTGTTGAAATTGCTAATATTAGTTTTATAGTTTTTGGATACATTGATTATCAGTTTTTTAATTAGTTATTAAACTTTAAATTTTTTGAACAATACATTTGAGTTAGTTTAAACTTATTGTATATTTGGCCTCAAATTTCAGTAAAAATAGTTAATTAATTCAAATGAAAAGAACTTTTCAACCCTCAAAAAGAAAAAGACGTAATAAACACGGATTCAGAGAAAGAATGTCATCGCCTAGTGGTAGAAAAGTTTTAGCTAGCAGAAGAGCTAAAGGAAGAAATAAGATTTCTGTTTCATCTGAACCAAGACATAAAAAATAAGTGAATAAAAACTTTAAAAAATTAAGGTGTTACTTTTTAAGTAACACCTTTTTTTATATATATTCATCAACCAAATTAATATTATATAAATGCCATTAAGAAAAGATTTAAAAAGTATATTAATAATTGGATCAGGTCCAATAATAATAGGTCAAGCATGTGAATTTGATTATGCAGGTTCTCAAGCATTAAGATCCTTAAGAGAAGATGGAATAGAAACTATTTTGATTAATTCTAATCCTGCAACTATTATGACAGATCCTGTTATGGCAGATCATATATACTTAAAACCTTTAGACACCAATTCTATTAAAGATATTTTGTCAAAACATAATATAGATGCTGTTCTACCAACAATGGGAGGACAAACTGCTCTTAACTTATGTATTGAAGCAGACGAAAAAGGAATTTGGAAAGAGTTTAATGTTGAAATTATAGGGGTAGATATTGATGCGATTAATATTACAGAAGATAGAGAGAAGTTTAAACAATTATTAAAAACGATAGATATTCCCGTTGCACCTGCAAAAACAGCTACTTCTTTTCTTAAAGGAAAAGAAATAGCTCAAGAATTTGGTTTTCCTTTAGTTATTCGCCCTTCTTTTACATTAGGTGGAAGTGGAGCTTCACTTGTTTATAAAGCCGAAGACTTTGATGAATTACTTACTAGAGGGCTTGAAGCATCTCCAATTCATGAAGTTTTAATTGATAAAGCTCTTATGGGATGGAAAGAATATGAATTAGAATTATTGAGAGATAAAAATAATAATGTTGTCATTATTTGTACTATTGAAAACATGGATCCTATGGGAATTCACACTGGAGATTCTATAACTGTTGCACCTGCAATGACATTATCAGATTCTGTTTATCAAAGGATGAGAGATATGGCAATAAAAATGATGAGAAGTATTGGCGATTTTGCTGGCGGTTGTAATGTGCAGTTTGCAGTAAGTCCTGATGAAAAAGAAGAGATAATTGCTATTGAAATTAATCCAAGAGTTTCAAGATCCTCAGCTTTAGCTTCTAAGGCATCAGGTTATCCAATTGCCAAAGTTGCTAGTAAGCTTGCTATTGGATATAGTTTAGATGAATTAAACAATCAGATTACTAAATCAACTTCAGCTTTATTTGAACCAACTTTAGATTACGTAATAGTTAAAATACCAAGATGGAATTTTGATAAATTTGAAGGTTCTGAGAGAACTTTAGGTCTTCAAATGAAATCAGTTGGGGAGGTTATGGGAATAGGTAGATCTTTTATTGAAGCATTACACAAAGCAACTCAATCCTTAGAAATTAAAAGAAATGGTTTGGGTGCAGATGGGAAAGGATATACGGATTATCAACAGGTTATAGATAAGCTTACTTATGCAAGTTGGGATAGAGTTTTTGTTATTTACGACGCTATTAAAATGGGAATTTCATTGGAAAGAATTAATGAAATTACTAGAATAGATATGTGGTATTTAAGACAGTATGAATCACTTGTTAATCTAGAAAAAGAAATTTCAGATTTCGATATAAATACTATTTCTAAAGATTTAATGTTAGAAGCTAAACAAAAAGGTTTTGCTGATCGTCAAATTGGTCATATGCTAGGATGTTTAGAAAGTATGGTTAATAAAAAACGAAAAAGTTTTAATATTAATCGAGTCTATAAACTTGTAGATACTTGTGCTGCAGAATTTAAAGCTTTAACGCCTTATTACTATTCCACTTTTGAAGAAGAGATTCAACTTTCGGATGGAACTGTTTTTACTCAAAATGAAAGTAAAGCTTCTGATAAAAAAAAGATTGTTGTTTTAGGTTCTGGTCCAAATAGAATTGGACAAGGAATTGAATTTGATTATTGTTGCGTTCACGGAGTTTTAGCATCATCTGAGTGTGGTTATGAAACTATAATGATCAATTGTAACCCTGAAACTGTATCAACTGATTTTGACACTGCTGACAAGCTTTATTTTGAACCTGTTTTTTGGGAGCATATTTATGATATAATTGAGTATGAAAAACCTGAGGGTGTCATTGTACAGCTTGGTGGACAAACAGCATTGAAATTAGCTGAAAAGCTGAACAGGTATGGCATTAAAATTATGGGTACGACTTATCAAGCTTTAGATTTAGCTGAGGATAGAGGAAGTTTTTCAACTTTGCTTAAAGAAAACAATATACCTTATCCAGAATTTGGTGTAGCTGAAACTGCAGATCAAGCTTTAAAATTATCGGATACACTTAATTTCCCCATTTTGGTTAGACCATCATACGTACTTGGTGGACAAGGAATGAAAATTGTTATAAATAAGGAAGAATTAGAAGCTCATGTTGTTGATCTTTTACAGAAAATACCAAATAATAAGTTATTACTAGATCATTATTTAGATGGTGCAATTGAAGCAGAAGCAGATGCTATTTGCGATGGTGAAAATGTTTTAATAATTGGTATTATGGAACATATTGAACCTTGTGGAGTTCATTCTGGAGATTCAAATGCAACACTCCCCCCCTTTAACCTTGGAAAATTAGTAATGCAACAAATTATTGATCACACTAAAAAAATTGCAATTTCGTTAAAGACTGTAGGTCTTATAAATATCCAGTTTGCTATAAAAAATGAAGTTGTATATATAATTGAAGCCAATCCAAGAGCATCAAGAACAGTTCCTTTTATTGCGAAAGCATATAAACAACCGTATGTTAATTATGCAACTAAAGTAATGTTAGGAGAGCTTAAAGTTTCTGATATTGATTATAAACCAAATTTAAAAGGCTTTGCAATTAAACAACCCGTTTTTTCTTTTAACAAATTTCCAAACGTAAATAAAAGTTTAGGCCCTGAAATGAAAAGTACAGGTGAAAGTATTTTATTTATTGATGATTTAAAAGATGATCAGTTCTATGAATTGTACTCCAGAAGAAAAATGTACTTAACTAAATAATTTTTTCCTTAATTTTAATTATCTTCTTTTTTTTAAAATGATATAATTATTATGGAATATATAATCTTAGTGGTTATTATGTTTGGGTTTGTTTTATTATACTTAAAAAAACCGAATTCAAATATTGATCAAAATAATTCAAAAATAATTGAATTAGAAAAAAACCTTAGTTTTAAAGAGTCTTCAATTAAAGAATTGGAGAGACAAAGAGATCTTTTAAATGTTCAACTCAAATCTTTTGATGAACTAAAAACAAAAAACACTGAACTTGAAACTTCACTAAAATCTATTTCTGAAGAAAGAAATGATTTAAAAAATATAAACACTAAACTTAGTAATGAGGAGGAAAAAAGAGTTTTAGATTCAAAAAAAGAAATTGAAGCACTCATCACTCTAAAGCAGTCAACTGAAGATGAAAAACAGGCCAATAATAATTTAAGAGTTCGTGAAAAAGAAGAAGAGTTTGAGAAAATGAAGAGTCAGTGGGTGGAGCATGAAAAAGATGTAGAAAATTATCTTAAAGAGATATGTAGAGATTATGTAATTAAATATGTGGGTCAAGAAGAATTTCCTCATCCTAGAAATAAGCCTGACAATTCAATTGAGATAATGGATCAACTTATTGTTTTTGATGCTAAAAGCCCATCTAATAATAATTTAGAAAACTTTCCTAAATATATTAAAAGTCAAACAGAGAATTTAAAAAAGTATGCTAAGCATGATAATGTTAAAAATGATTTATTTTTGGTAATTCCCTCTAATACTTTAAATGTAATTGATCAGTTTAGTTATAAAATTGGCGAATACAATGTGTTTATAGTTACTAAGGATGCATTAGAACCTATTATTTTAAGTCTAAAAAAAATTGAAGAATATGAATTTGTTGATAAATTGAGTCCAGAAGAAAGAGATAATGTTTGCAGCGTGATTGGAAAATTTGCACATACTACTAAAAGAAGAATTCAAATTGATAATTTTTTTCAACGAGAATTTTTAAGCACTTTAGATAAGGCAAAGAAATTACCTAGAGAAATCTTGGAAAGTGTTATTGAATTTGAAAATGCTGAATTATTAAACCCTCCTGTTGCGAAACGAAAGAATAAAATATTTACAAAGGATTTAAATGATCAGGTAAATGATATTGAAAAAGATATGGAAATTCGTAATATTCCTAAGATTCAATCTGGTATCACATTTAATAATGATGGCAAGAATCAGTTAATGAATTAAATCCCTGTATAATTTGATGGAGTTATTTTTTTTAATTCATTTTTAATTTCACTACTTATATTTAATGTATTAATAAATTGATGAATTGTATCTCGATTTATAGATATATTTTTTCTTGTTAATTCTTTTAAGGTTTCATAAGGATTTGGATACCCCTCTCTTCTTAAAATAGTTTGAATTGCTTCAGCTATAATTGCCCAGTTATTATTTAAATCATTTTCGATTTTAACTTTATTTACAATTAATTTATTAATTCCTTTAATTGTCGATTTTATAGCTATAGATGAGTGACTAAAAGGAACACCAACATTTCTTAGTACAGTACTATCTGTTAAATCTCTCTGTAATCTTGAAACAGGAAGTTTTGAGGATAGATGTTCAAATAAAGCGTTTGCTAGCCCTAGATTTCCTTCTGAATTTTCAAAATCAATCGGGTTAACTTTGTGAGGCATTGCAGATGAGCCAACTTCTTTTTTGTTTATTTTTTGTTTAAAATAATCCATTGAAATATAAGACCATATATCTCTGTTAAAATCAATGATTATGGTATTTATTCTTTTCAAACAATCAAATAAAGAAGCTAAATGATCATAGTGTTCAATTTGAGTTGTAGGAAAAGAATGATAAAGTCCTAAATCAGTAACTAATTTATTTGCGAAATGTTTCCAGTCTATTGAGGGAAAAGCAATAATATGAGCATTAAAATTACCAGTTGCTCCTCCAAATTTAGCTGCAAAAGGAATTGAATGTAAATATTTTAACTGTTCATTAATTCTAACTTTAAAAACGTTAATTTCTTTGCCTAATCTTGTTGGTGATGCAGGTTGACCATGAGTACGTGCTAACATAGAAATATCATTATATTCCAAAACTTTTTCACTTAGTAAGTCTACTAATTCATTTAATTCTGGAAGATAAACTTTTGTTAAAGCATCTTTAATAGAAAGAGGTACAGCTGTATTATTTATATCTTGAGATGTTAGACCAAAATGTATGTACTCTAAATATTTATCTAATTGTAAATCTTTGAATTTCTTTTTAATAAAGTATTCAACCGCTTTAACGTCATGATTAGTTTCCTTTTCAATCTCCTTAACAGTAATAGCATCTTCTTGTGAAAAATCTAAATAGATTTTTTTAATATTCTGAATAGATTTTTGAGGAAAGTTTTTAAAAACAGGAATTTTAGTTTTGGTTAATGCTAAAAAGTATTCAATTTCTATTAAAACTCTATATTTTATAAGAGCTTTTTCTGAAAAATAGTTTGAATATCCGTTAGTTTTGTTATAATACCTACCATCAATTGGAGTGATAGCGTTAAGAGTATTTAAGGTCATGACAAATCATTTAAATGGGGTACAAATGTAAGCTTTTTTAAAAAATAGTTATTTTCTGTTAAGAACTTTAAATTCTTCGTAGCAACCACTAATAGCATCAAGAATTTGTAAATCATTGGCGCTAAGAATAAAACTATCTGAAAAATTACAGTTTCTTAAAATTTCATCAATATCAATTTTTTGAACTTGAAGTAATTCAACCAATGTTTCTCTGTCAAATTTTGAAGATAAAAGTTCACGTATTCTAAAATCTTCTTTCATTTGTTTTAGCTTTTTAAATTGTCGTGGTTGTTTGCCAAATAAATTATAAAGAAAATCTGCTGGATTAAAAATAGCATTAATTACTTTTGAAAATGCTCCTGAATTTCTGGATCCTCCCTCATATCCACGAGAGGGTAATCCGGGAATACTGTAACGATAAGATTGACTTACTGGAACATTCTTAGCATCAATTTCAAGGTATCCAGTTAATTCATACGGCTTTACAATAACTTCTTCTAAAGCATATGCTAGTTCAGTCAGTTGAATTTTAGAATTTTTAAATTTTAATAAATCGTTAGTCACTCTAACTTTGATCGATTTAAACCCCAGATAAGATAGATAAAGCGTATCATTTAATTTTGCAGGAATCTCAAACTTACCCTTCTTGTCAGTTATAACACCTAACACTTGACTTAAATTGATTACATGAACGCTTGGGATTGGTTTGTTGTCTGATGAATTTTCAACAAATGCTGTTAGATTTTGATTTTGTGAAAAAGTTAGGTTTGAAAAAAAACCAAAAATAATAGCGAAAAATAAATATCTAAAAAATTTATTCATGAATTTCAAAAATACAAGTAATTAAATATATACTATCATTTTAAATTAATTTTAACAAAAAAATTATGAGATAAAGTTTATCAATTTTTTTATTGCTAAAGATCTATGACTTATTAGGTTTTTTTCGTTTAGTGTAAGTTCTGCAAAAGATTTATTATATCCTGACGGTGAAAAAACAGAATCATATCCAAATCCGTTTTTTCCAATTGGATTTTTCAAAATTTTACCTTCAACTAATCCTTCAAAAGTATAAGTTTTGTTATCAAGAATTAGCGCTATTATAGTCTTAAATCTCGCATTTCTATTTTTCTTATTCTCCAATTTTCTTAATAGTTTTTTGATATTATCTTTTGAATTACATGACGATCCTGCATATCTAGCAGAATAAACACCAGGCTCTCCATTTAAAGTTTCTACTTCTAATCCTGTGTCATCAGAAAAAACATTAATATTGAATTTATTATAAATATATTTTGCTTTATAAATTGCATTTTTCTTAATTGTGTTTTCGTTCTCCGGAACTTCTTCATCAAATTTTAAATCTTTAAAACTTATAATATTTATATTTTTTGGTATAATTTTATTTATTTCTATTAATTTATTTTGATTTCCTGTTGCGAATATTAAGTCCATATTTAATCATTATGATAAGGGTGGTTATTTAAAATTGTAAAAGCTCTGTATAATTGTTCGCAAAAAAATAATCTGATTATTTGATGTGAAAATGTCATCTTTGATAAAGATATTAACCCTGTAGATTTACTATATAAATCTTTGGAAAATCCAAAAGCTCCTCCAATAACAAAAACTATCGTTTTACTTTCTTGAAATTTAATTTTTAAAAATTTAGCAAAATCTCTGGAATCGTAATTTTTACCTTTTTCGTCAAGTAAAAAAAGAAGATCATTGTTTTTGATTTTTTTTAAAATATTTTCACTTTCAATTTTTTTTATCTCGTTTGCATTATTTTTTTTTGTTTTTGAAGAGTTGACTTCAATTATTTTGAAATTTTTAAAAAAATTAATTCGATAAACATATTTTTCTATTAAGCTTGTTAGTTCTTGATTTTTACTTTTTCCTACGACGATTAACTTAATCTGCATAAACCTAATATTTGATGAATTTAAATTTTATATTTAATTGTAAATATATGTTAATGATTACTATTGTTTTTCCAATGTTTATAAAAAATTGATCATGAATTTTATTGATGTAATTATTCCTATTCCAATAAAATCTACTTTTACCTATAGTATAAATGAGGATGAGTTTAATTTTATTAAACCGGGATTTCGTGTTATGGTTCCTTTTGGTAAATCTAAATTTACAACAGGGATAGTTGCTCAAAAACATAATAAAATTCCAATTTCTTATGAGCCTAAAGAAATTGAATTCATTATTGATAATGAGCCATGTGTCACCGAAAATCAACTGATTTTTTTTAAATGGATTTCAGAATACTATATGACTCCAATTGGTCAAGTTATAAAAGTTGCTTTACCAAAGTTATTGTTATTAAAAAGTGAAAGTGAAATAATATTGTTAAAACAAGATATTTCAAAATTTAATGTCAGTATAAATTCAAAACTTGTTTTTGATTTATTAATTATAAATAAAAAATTTTCATACAAAGATTTGATCGGAAAATTGGAAAAATCAAAAATTAATAAAGCCATAAATGAACTATTATTACATTCAATAATTACTGTAAAGGAAGAAGTTTATGATTATTTTAAGCCTAAAGTAATTAATTTAATTTCTATAGATCAAAGTATTACTCTAAATGAATTAAATAAAAAACTAAAAAGAAAAAGATCTCAATTAATCGTAGCCAAAGGATTAAAATCTAACAATAAAAATTCAAAATTTACTTTTGACGAATTGATTAATATGTATGGCGTTTCAAGAATGACTATTAATAATTTAATTAAATCTGAAATATTATTAAAATCTGAAAAAGTAATTAATAGAACTCAATTTGAAATCGAAAAATTAATTAAACCTAAAAAATTAAGTGTTAATCAAAACAATGCATTAATTGAAATAGAATCAAATTTTTTAGAAAAAAATGTTTCTCTTCTCCATGGCGTTACATCCTCTGGAAAAACAGAGATATATGTAAATTTAATAGAAAAAGAATTAGAAAAGAACAATCAAGTGTTGTATTTAGTTCCTGAAATATCACTAACAACTCAGTTAATAGTAAGATTAAAAAAATATTTTGGAGAAAAACTATTGGTTTATCATTCAAAATACTCATTAGATCAAAGAACTGAAACTTGGAAAAATGTTTTAAAAAGTTCTGGTAAAATAATTTTAGGTGCTAGATCATCAATTTTTTTACCCTACAACAGCTTAAGTCTTATAATAGTTGATGAAGAACATGAAAATGCTTTTAAACAATTTAATCCAGCACCAAGATATAACGCTAGAGATTGTGCTATTTATTTAGGGATGCTTCATAATGCAAAAACATTATTAGGATCTGCAACTCCCAGTATTGAGTCTTATTTCAATGCTATTTCAAATAAATATGGATTAATAAAATTAACTAAAAGATATAATGATGTAGAATTACCTAACATTCTTTTGAAAGATTTAAAAGAATCTACTATGAAAAATAAAATGATTGGAAGTTTTTCTGAAAATTTATTATCCAATATAAATTCAACTCTAATAAATAAAAAACAAGTAATTATTTTTCAAAATAGAAGAGGTTATTCGCCTTATCAAGAGTGTGAAGCATGTGGATATGTCTTTCATTGTAAAAATTGTGATGTTGCATTAACATACCATAGGGTTTCTGACGAATTGAAATGTCACCATTGTGGTTACTGCGTTAATAATGACAACAAATGTTTAAAATGTTCTTCCAATTCACTTACCAAAAAAGGATTAGGTACTCAGAAAATTGTCGAAGAATTAAGAGAGTATTTCCCAGATTACAAAGTTGAAAGAATGGATCAAGATTCAACCAAAAATAAAAATTCATTTTTTAAATTAATTAATGATTTTGAAGAGAATAAATTTCAAATACTTGTTGGTACTCAAATGCTTAGTAAAGGATTAGATTTTAAAAATGTTGAACTAGTTGGAGTTATTAATGCAGATAATTTAATTTATTTTCCTGATTTTAGATCTCAGGAAAAATGTTTTCAATTAATTCAACAAGTTGCTGGAAGATCTGGAAGAGTTAAATCTAGAGGAAATGTTATAGTTCAGACATTTAATCCTAAGCATAGTATAATGGAAAAAATAAAGAACAATGATTATTTAGGTATGTTTAATGAGCAATTGAAAGAAAGACATTTATTTGATTACCCACCATATTCAAGAATTATAAAAATCATATTAAAACACAAAAACAAAGAAACTTTAAAAAATGGTTCATTATGGTTTTTCAAAAGTTTAAAGACTAGATTTAAAGACAAGGTTTTTGGACCTGAATTCCCCTTAATCCCTAGAATTCAAAATAGATATATAAATGTTATACAAATAAAAATACCTATCGATAAAAACTTATTAAAAAGTAAAAAAATAATTTTAAAAATACGCTCGAGTTTTGAATCTATTTCAAAATTTAGAAGTATTCATATTTCTATTGATGTAGATCCTTATAATTAAATACTAACAGAATTTTGTTAGTGTATATTAAAAATGTATTTTTGCGACCAATTTTTAATAAAATATATGAATCATTACGAGGCTGTTTTCATTTTAAATCCCGTTTTATCTGAAGATCAGGTAAAGGAGACAGTGAAAAAATTTGAAGACTTTTTAATTAGCGAAGGATCAGAAATTATCTCAGTTGAACACTGGGGACTTAAAAAATTAGCTTATCCTATCCAAAACAAACAAAGTGGGTTTTATAATCTTATTGATTTTAAAGCTGCTAACACAACAGTTGAATCATTTGAAACTGAGTTAAAAAGAGACGAAAGAATTATGCGATATTTAAATGTTAAGTTAGATAAATACGCTGATGCTTGGTCTATAAAAAGAAGAGAACGTAACACTAAAAAAGTTTAATTATGTCAACATTAGAACAAGCAGGTAAAGCAAATCAAGGAGAAATCAGATATCTAACTCCTTTAGATATAGCTACAAAAAACAGCAAAAAATATTGTATGTTTAAAAGATCTGGTATCAAATATGTTGATTATAAAGATCCGGATTTTCTTTTAAGATTTATTAATGAACAAGGTAAGATTTTGCCAAGAAGATTAACAGGAACCTCCTTGAAATATCAAAGAAAAGTTTCAGTTGCTGTCAAAAGAGCAAGACATTTAGCACTTTTACCTTACCAAGCAGACATGTTAAAATAATATTATGGAATTAATTTTAAAAAATGACGTACCTAATTTAGGTTTCAAAGATGATTTAGTTTCTGTTAAAAACGGATATGGAAGAAATTATTTAATTCCTCAAGGATTAGCTATACTAGCTACACCATCCTCAAAAAAAGTTTTAGCTGAAAACATTAAACAAAGAGAGTTTAAAGAAAAAAAGGTTGTTGATGAAGCCAATAAATTAGTTAAAAAACTTAGTAAGCTAGAACTAAAAATTGGAGCTAAATCTGGAACAGGAGGAAAATTATTTGGTTCTATTTCTAACTCAGATTTAAATAGTGAATTATCTAATCTTGGATACGATTTTGATAAAAAAATTATTAAAATCATGGGAGGATCTGTCAAAAGACTTGGTACTTATGTAGCTACTTTAAGATTACACAGAAATGTTATTCACGAATTATCTTTTGAAGTGATTAAAGCTGTAGACTAAACTTATTTAATAATATTTTAAAATCTGATTCTATTTTCTTAAAAAAATCAGATATTTGCTTATTATTAATTGTATATAATGTCTAACACACCTTCTAACCCTAAAGGAACTAGAGATTTTCTACCTTCAGAGCTTTCTAAAAGAAACTTCATAATAGATATTCTAAAAAAGAATTTCAAGAATTTTGGTTTTTCTGAAATTGAGACTCCAGCTCTTGAAAAAACTAGTACTCTTTTGGGAAAATACGGAAATGAAGGAGATAGGTTAGTTTTCAAGATCCTTAATTCGGGTGAAAAAGTAAAAAAGGCAGATATAATTGCATTAAAGTCTAATGATTTAAAATCATTTACTAAATCAGTGTCTGAAAAGGGTCTTAGATATGATTTAACAGTCCCTCTTGCAAGATATGTAGCACAACATCAAAATAGCTTAACCTTTCCTTTTAAGCGTTTTCAAATTCAATCTGTTTGGAGAGCAGATCGTCCTCAACATGGAAGATTTCAAGAATTCACTCAATGTGATGCAGATGTGGTTGGAAATAATTCAATTGTTCAAGAAATTGAATTAATAAAATTATATGATAAGATTTTTAGTGAATTAGGTTTTGATGATTTAGTCTTTAAAATTAATCATAGGCTCATTTTGAAAGGAATTGCTGATTACTTAGGCCTTAAAACTAATTTAAATGAATTTATTTCAATAATTGATAAACTTGATAAAATTGGACTTGATTCAGTTGTTAATAAAATTAAAGAAAAGTTTAAAGATGTTTCATTTTCAAAACTTGAAAATTTATTAAAAAACAAAACTTTAAATTTTGAAAATATTTCATTACTATTAAATGATAGTCTTCTAGCTAAGAAAGGAATAGAAGATTTAAAAAGTGTGTTTGATTTCATTTCTAGTAAATCTATAAATAATGAAATTAGATTCGACTTAACTCTAGCAAGGGGTCTTAATTATTATACAGGAACAATTATTGAAGTTGTTTCAAAATCTAATACAAGTCTAGGTTCTCTTGGTGGAGGAGGGAGATATGATGATTTGACTTCCTTGTTTAATATGAAAAATACCAGTGGGGTAGGAATTTCCTTTGGCCTTGATAGAATTTTTATTTTAATGGAAGAAAAAAAGTTATTTCCTTATTACTTAAAAAATAGTTTTGATATTATTATTATCAACTTTGGAATTAAGTATTTAAAAGAAATCTACTCTTTTATTGATTTACTTCGAAATGAAAATAATAAAGTATTGATTTTCCCTGATAAAGTTAAACTCAACAAACAATTTTCTTATGCTAATAAACATAATGCTGAATATGCTATTATTTTTGGTGAAAATGAATTTAATAATAAAGAAATTATTATAAAAAACATGATAAAAGGGACTCAATCTGTTCATGATTTAAAAGATTTGAATACAAATATTTTAAAGTAATTTTTGTACAATTAAATAGTAATATTTTCAGTTAACATTTCAAAAATGAAAAATATAGCTGTTATTGGTGGTGGTGCTGCAGGTTTTTTTTCTGCAATTTCTGTTAAAACTCATTATCCAAATTATAACGTATCGCTATTTGAAAAAGGTTCTAAAATTCTTTCAAAAGTAAAAATTTCAGGTGGTGGAAGATGTAATGTAACAAATTCAACAACAGATGTTAGTGTTTTAACTAAAGCTTATCCCAGGGGAGGTAAAAAATTAAAAAATATTTTTCATCAATTTGGAACTTTAGATACCAGAAATTGGTTTGAAAACAGGGGTGTTCCATTAAAGGTTGAATCTGATGGTAGAGTTTTTCCAATTTCAAATAGTTCACAATCTATTATTGATTGTTTGGTTAATGAATGTGAAAAAAATAATATTAAAATTGAATTATTAAAATCTGTAATAGCTTTATCAAAAGTTAAATCAAAATGGATTATTGATTTTAAAGACACCAGTTATTCAACCCCTTTTGATAGTGTTATTGTTGCCTCTGGAGGATTTCCCAAATTAAAAGGATTTGATTGGTTAAAAATAATAGGTCATAAAATCATTAATCCCATACCATCTCTTTTTACTTTTAATATGCCCAGCGAATCAATTACTAGTTTGTCTGGAATTTCATTAAAGGAAGTAAAAATAAAAATTCTAGACACAAAAATTGAAATTTCAGGCCCTCTTCTCATTACACATTGGGGGATGAGTGGTCCAGTTATTTTAAAAGCATCTTCATTTGGTGCACGAGATTTATTTGAAAAGAAATATTTTTTTGAATTACAATTAAATTGGTTATTTGAAAGTAATACAGAAATTTTATTTAATACGCTAGAGAAGTATTCAATACTACATTCTAAAAAGTTATTATCTAAACAAAATCCATTTAAGTTACCTTCACGTCTTTGGATTTTTTTGATTACAAAGTTTATTTTGTCTGATGATAAAAAATGGGGAGAACTTGGCAAAAAAAATCTGAGAAAACTTATAGAATTCTTAACAAAGGATATTTATAAAGTATCTGGGAAAACAACCTTTAAAGAGGAATTTGTAACCTGCGGTGGAGTTTCTTTAGAATCTATTGATATTAAAACTATGCAAAGTAAAACTACAAATGATCTTTATTTTGCCGGAGAAGTACTTGATATTGATGGTGTTACAGGTGGATATAACTTCCAATCTGCGTGGTCAACTGGATATATAGCGGGAAAATTAGGGAATTAAATAAATCTTAGTAGCGAGAGGGAGATTTGAACTCCCGACCTCCGGGTTATGAATCCGACGCTCTAACCAACTGAGCTATCTCGCCATTATAAAATGCGCGTAAATATATAAACAAATTATATAGGGGCAAACTAAGAATAAAAAATATTTAAAATTCTTTTTTAGAACTAATTTAATCTATATATTGCCGTTCATGGATTTAAAAGAAAAGTTCGAAATTGAGTTTCCTATTCAAGCCTCTCCGCATATGTTATATCAGTACATGTCATCTGCATCAGGTTTGTGTGAATGGTTTGCTGACGATGTGAATTCTAGAGGAAAATCCTTTTCTTTTTTATGGGATGGCTCTGAGGAAATTGCTGATTTAATTTCATCAAAATCTGATTCTTTTGTTAAATATAGATGGATGGATGAATCTGAGGATCAAGACAAATGCTTTTTTGAAATTAGAATTGTTGTAGACGAGATAACAAAGGATGTCTCATTGATGGTAACTGATTTTGCATATTCGGATGAAGTTGAAGAATCAAAAATGATTTGGGAAAGTCAAATAGCTGATTTAAAAAAATTAGTAGGTTCATCTTAATTATTCAATGATAAATTATAACGAAAATTTTATTAATGAATCTGAACACGATTTATTAAATAGAGGATTTCTATACGGAGATTCTGTTTTTGAATCTATCAAAATTATAAATAATAAAATTATTTTTTGGGAAGACCATTATATGCGTTTAATGTCTTCCATGAGGATTGCTAGGATTGAAATTTCTCAAAATTATTCTCCAGAATTCTTTAGATCACAAATTTTAAATACTATTTCCAAAGTTA
>CABXBY010000010.1 GCA_902510655.1 uncultured Bacteroidota bacterium
GATTAAAATTGCCAGTATGGTAAGTACTATTTGTGTCATTGATTATGAAATAATTTGATAAACTAAAAGAGCACTAAAATAGGCTATTAGCGTCATTATTATTAATTGTAATATAGGCCATTTCCAGCTATTGGTTTCTTTTTTCACAATAGCTAAAGTACTCATACATTGCATAGCAAAAGCATAAAAAATCATTAATGATATTCCTGAGGCTAGTCCAAACAAAGGCTGTCCGTCTTCACGAACTTCGTTTGCCATTCTTTCTTTGATTGTATCTTCTTGATCACCCTGCACACTATATATAGTAGCCAAAGTCCCTACAAAAACTTCCCTAGCTGCAAAAGATGTAACAATTGCTATCCCAATTTTCCAATCATAGCCTAGTGGACTTATTAGAGGCTCTATGCTTTTACCCACTGCACCAAGTAATGAATGTTCTAATTTATGTGAACTTAAGTTATTTTCAAATTCCTCTATTGAGTTATAGTTTTCTACAGTTATAATTTCCTCTGCATTGTTAAATTGATCTCCAATTCCTACGGATGCAAGTCCCCAAAGCAATATAGAGATAGCCATAATAATTTTACCTGCTTCAAAAACAAATGATTTAGTTTTTTCAAAAACTGTAAAGAAAACGTTTCTCAAAAGAGGGAATTTATAATTAGGCATTTCAACAACGAAAAATGTTTTTGATCTAATTTTTAAAATTTTATTTAAAATTTTTGCTGAAAAAATTGCAGCAAAAAAACCTAATAAATAAAGGCCCATTAGAGTTAATCCTTGAGCATTTACACCCAAAAATCTTTCATTTGGAATAACTAATGATATTAAAATTAGATATACTGGAAGTCTAGCAGAACAAGTTGTAAAAGGAGTTACTAGAATTGTAATAAGTCTTTCTTTCCAATTTTCTATATTTCTAGTTGCCATAATAGCTGGTATAGCACAAGCAGTTCCAGAAATTAACGGAACAATGCTTTTCCCGCTAAGACCATATTTTCTCATAACTCTATCCATTAGAAAAACAACTCGACTCATGTAGCCTGTTTCTTCAAGAATTGAAATAAATAAGAATAAGAATGCAATTTGAGGAATAAAGATTACGATTCCTCCAATTCCAGGAATAATCCCCTCAGAAAGTAAATTTGTAAACACCCCCTCAGGTAATGTGCCTTTTATTAAAGAGCTTAATTTGCTAAAAGTACTGTCGATGGCATCCATTGGATAGCTACTCCAATCAAAAATAGCTTGAAAAATGGTTAATAATATTAAAAAGAAAATAGCATAACCCCAAAATTTATGTATTAATATTTTGTCTAATCTTGAACCAAAATCACTCGCTATTTCTGGATCATGAACGTATGACTCTTTTAATATATTATTTATAAACTGATATCTTTTAATAGTTTCTTTTTGTTGCAGTCTTTTTAAATAAGAAATTGATTTTGTTTGAAAAGTTGAAGAGTCTTTTACTATTTCTCTATCTAAATTTCCAAAATTTACATCTTGAGTTATTACTAGCCAAAGTTTATATATTGACTGATCTGGAAAAGTTTTTTTTAGGCTTTCAAAATATTCTGAATCAATATTTACTATATCCAAACATTGATTAGTTTCTAGTTTTTGATAGTTAGTTATTACAGTTTTAAGTTCACTAACTCCCTTTTTTTCTCTTGAACTGTACATTATTACCTTAGTCCCAAGGTGCTTTTCTAAAATCGCAGCATCAATAGAAATTCCTTTTCTTTTCATTACATCTGACATGTTAATGACAAGAATTGAAGGAATGTTTAAATCTTTAATTTGAGTGAAGAGTAATAAATTTCTTTTTAAATTTTCAACGTCAGAAATTACAACTGCAACATCAGGAAAATCTTTATCATTTTTATTTAATAATAGTTCAATTACAACACTTTCGTCAAGTGAAGACGCATTTAAGCTGTAAGTTCCGGGAAGATCTAGTATGTGTGCTTTAACGCCTCTTTCCAATCTACAAATACCTTCCTTTTTTTCAACAGTTATCCCGGGATAATTTCCAACCTTTTGATTTAAACCTGTTAAATCATTAAAAACTGATGATTTTCCTGTGTTAGGATTTCCAACAAGAGCAACAGTTAATCTTTTACTCATCAGTTGAATTTTCAATAATAATATAGTTGGCGGTTTCTCGTCTTATAGCCAATCTAGTCCCATTCACATCTAAGTACATTGGATCTTTAAACGGAGCAAATTGTATTAACTTAATGGTATTACCTGGGAGACAACCCATTTCAATTAATTTTAATGGAATATTTTCTGTTATAATATCCTCTATAATACCTGATTCTCCTTTTTTTAGATCGTTTAAAGTCAATATTCTTTATTTAGAATGATTTTAAAGAAGCAAAAGTAAACTATTTGTTTATTTATTAAATTAATCTAAATATGATTGCTTTAAAATCTTTACATCAGTTAGTAATTTTTTCATTTCCTCCTCATTAGTCCCATCATAAAATCCGCGAATTCTACTTTCTTTGTCAATTAGAACAAAATTTTCTGTGTGAATCATGTCATACCTACCAGCATCTCCATCATTTTTTGCAACCAAAAAAGATTTTCTAGCAAGTTCATAAATATCCTTTTTACTTCCAGTAAATAAATTCCATTTTGAGTCATCAACTCCCTTTAAATCAGCATAGGATCGTAATACATCAACTGAATCGACATTTGGTGTTACCGAAAATGAAACTAATAAAACATCAGTTTGACTTTTTAACTCATTTTGTAAATAGCCCATGTTTTCAGTCATTATTGGACAAATATCAGGGCATGTAGTAAAAAAAAAGTCTGCTATGTATATCTTATTTTGATAAAATTCTTGTGTAATTAATTGTCCATTCTGATTTGTAAGTGAAAAATCATTGATTTTATGATATTTTTTTATGTACCGAATGTCTTCTTCCACTAACTCTTCGGATACCATTGAGGGGCTATATATTGGTAAAGTTACTTTAGGTTGAAGAACAAAATAAAAGGTGGTTATTACAATAATTGAAAAAAGACTCATTATAAAAATAATAGGTCCATATCTTTTAAAATTTTTTTTGGAATCGGCTGATAGTTTCAAAATAATCGTTTTAAGAATTCATTAAATCTTCAATTTCCTCAACTTCAATTGGAATATTTTTCATTAAGTTGATAGGTTCAGAATTTTCTTGAACAACAACATCATCCTCAAGTCTTATGCCAAAATTTTCTCTAGGAAGATAAATCCCTGGCTCAACGGTAAAAACCATGTTTTTAGTTATCGGATAGCTTAAATCTCCATAGTCGTGAGTATCTAGCCCTAAGTTGTGAGAGACCCCATGTGTAAAATATTTTTTAAAAGCAGGATTCTCTTTTGTTTGATTTTGAATGTCACTTTTTGATAAAAGTCCTAATTTCAATAGTTCAGAGCTCATTATCTTACCTACTTCTTGGTAATGATCTTTCCACATTACACCCGATTTTAACAATTTTGTTGCTTCGTTTTTTACATGTAAAACAGAATTATATATTGATTTTTGCCTTTCAGAAAACTTTCCAGAGACTGGAATAGTTCTGGTCATATCACTAGAATAATTTGCGTATTCAGCTCCCACGTCTAAAAGTAAAACATCACCCTGGAAACATTGATTATTGTTTTCTATGTAATGTAATATTGTTGAATTTTTACCAGATGCAATAATTGGGGAGTATGCAAATTTTTTAGACCTGTTCATTAAAAATTCGTGAGAAAATTCTGCTTCAATTTCATATTCCCAAACACCAGGCTTGACAAAGTTTAAAATTCTTCTAAATCCTTTTTCAGTGATATCACAAGCTTTTTGAATTAATTCAATTTCAATTGGACTTTTAACGGATCTTAATCTTTGAAGTATTGAGTTGCTACCCTTTAAATCTTTGTTGGGATATTCTTTTTTAAGCCAATCATTAAATCGTTTTTCTCTGGTTTCAGTTTCTACTTTTGCTCTGTAATGTTCGTTTTTATTTAAATACAAAACTTTAACATTTTGCATTATTTTTTTTACAATAATGTCAAGTTGCTCTAACCAATACACAGTCTTAATTCCCGAAATTGAATAGGCTTTTTCTTCATTTAATCTTTCGCCTTCCCAATGAGTCAAAAGGTCATTAGGTTTTGTAAGAAATAAAATTTCTTCATAATTAGAATCATTGTTTTTATAAACAAGTAAGACAGTTTCTTCTTGATTTATACCACTTAAATAAAATAAATCACGGTGCTGTTCAAATGGTAAAGTAGTATCTGCACTTACAGGATAGCAATCGTTAGAGTTAAAAAAAGCTATGCTATTGTCTAACATATTTTCTACAAAATTTTTTCTGTTTTTGACAAATAAAGAATTAGATATTGGAAAATATTTCATAGTTATATTTAAAATTCAAAAATAGTATATTTAATGTATAACAAACGTTCAACTAAATATAATTATACATAATGAAATATTTATACACTATATTATTCTCACTATTATTTTCAACAGTTTTTTCTCAAGTTTCAACAAGTTCTGAAGATATTTTACAAAGCTTGAATATTCAAAATGAATTAATCAAAAATTCATTAGTAAAAAATTTAGAATTTAAAAACATTGGACCTAGTGTAATGAGCGGAAGAGTCACCGATATAGAGGTGAATCCTAACAATCCGTCTGAATTTTATGTTGCTTATGCTTCAGGGGGGCTTTGGCATACGGTTAACAACGGAAACACATTTAGTCCTATAATGGATAATTCTGACACTCAAAATATTGGAGACTTTGATATAGATTGGAATACTAGATTAATAATCGTTGGTACAGGCGAGAATAATTCATCGAGATCTTCATATGCTGGTATTGGGATTTTAAAATCTAATGATAACGGTAAAACCTGGACAAATATTGGTTTAAATGATTCTCATCATATTGGAAAAGTTGTAATAAACCCTAATAATCCAAATGAAATAGTTGTTGCTGTTTTAGGGCATTTGTATTCAAAAAATAAAGAAAGAGGGATATTTAAGACTATTGATGGAGGGATAACTTGGAAAAATACTTTACATATTGATCAGAGTACAGGAATAATTGATTTGGATATTTCTCCAAATAATTTTAAGATTCAATTTGCATCTTCTTGGCAAAAATCAAGAAAAGCTTGGAATTTTAATGGAAACGGTGAGAAGTCAGGGATTTATAAATCTGTTGATTCAGGAAATACATGGAATTTAGTTTCTACCGAAAAAAGTGGATTCCCAAAAGGATTTGGAGTTGGAAGAATTGGATTAGCTGTTTATGATAGTAATACTATTTATGCTGTTGTAGATAATCAATTTAGACGTCCTAAAAATAAAGAATCAGTAAATAAACTTGAACTAACAAAGGATTATTTTGAATCGATTTCTAAAGAAGAATTATTAAAAACAGATGATTTAAAATTGAATAAATTTCTTAAATCAAATAATTTTCCTAAAAAGTATAACTCAAAAAAGATCAAAGAATTAGTAAAGTCAGGTTTTATAAACCCATCTGATTTAAAACTTTATTTAGAAGATGCCAATACTGTTATGTTTGAAACCCCAATTATTGGAGCTCAAGTTTTTAGAAGTGATGATGGAGGGTTGAACTGGACTTTGAAAAACTCGTATTATTTAGATAGACTATATAATACTTATGGATATTATTTTGGAAAAGTGCATGTTTCTCCGCATAATAAGGATCATATATATATATATGGAGTCCCTTTTATAAAATCTGTAGACGGCGGTGTCACTTATAAATCAATTGATTACCCTAATGTTCATGTAGATCATCATGATTTATGGATAAATCCAAAAAACCCCAATCATCTGATAAACGGTAATGATGGAGGTGTTAATATTAGTTACGACAACGGAGAAAATTGGTTAAAATTAAATCAACCAAGTGTCGGACAATTTTATACTATCAATGTAGACAATGAAGTCCCGTATAATGTTTATGGAGGCCTTCAAGACAATGGAGTATGGATGGCAAAGAGTAATTCTAAAGAAAGCTTAAGATGGCATCAAACTGGACAAAACAATTGGAGATCTATTATGGGAGGTGACGGTATGCAGGTTCAAATTGATAATAGAGATTCTAATATTATATACACAGGGTCTCAGTTCGGAGTTTATTATAGAATTAATAAATCTAAAAGAACATACATAAAACCTAAACACGACTTAGGTGAGTCTCCTCTTAGATTTAACTGGCAAACTCCTATTTTGCTTTCTTCACACAATCAAGACATATTGTATTTGGGGAGTAATAAACTTCACACCTCTTTTAACAGAGGAGATAAATGGTCTTTTAAATCTAAGGATTTAACAAATGGAATTAAAAAAGGGAATGTTCCTTATGGCACTTTGTCATCAATTGATGAATCGATTTTTAAATTTGGAAAACTAGTTACTGGATCCGACGATGGCTTAGTTCAGTTATCGTTAGACGGGGGGAATAATTGGATAATTATTTCTAATGACTTACCCAAAAATTTGTGGGTTAGCAGAGTAGTTTTTTCAAAACATAAAGAAAACAGGATTTATGTCACTTTAAACGGTTATAGATTTGATGATTTTAAACCTTATGTTTTTGTAACTGAAGATAATGGCGAAAGTTGGAAATCTTTACATTCAAAGTTGCCAATTTCATCTGTTAATGTAATAAAAGAAGATCCATATTACGAAGACTTACTTTATCTAGGAACTGATAATGGTTTATACATGAGTTTTGATAAAGGATCGAGTTGGAATTCTTTTAATCAAGGTTTACAAAAAGTAGCTACGCATGATTTAGTTATTCAAAAAAGAGCAAAAGATTTATTAATCGGTACACATGGAAGATCAATTTATAAAATGGATTTGTCTATTATTTATTCTTTTCTTGAAAAGAGAAATTTAAAACAAAATCATTATATAATTCCAAACGATATTAATTTTTCGTCAAGGTGGGGAAAAAGAATATACAATTGGTCGGAGTTTAATTTACCTAGCCATTACTTTAATTTATATTCTATCAAAGATCAATCCCTAACTATGAAACTTTTAGACAGTGATAAAAGCTTAATTTATAAAATGAAATTAATTTTAGAAGAGGGCTTTCAAAAAGTAGATTTGCCGATGGTATATCCAAATAAAAAAATGGCCAAAAAAAATAAAGTTGAAAAATCAACTAATGGTGAATTTTATTTAAAAAAGGGACAATATGAAATTGTAGTAGGCGATGTTTCAGAAAAGTTTGATATAAAATAAATGTTAAGTTTTTATTGCCTTGTATCGGCTCATAGGTTAATTTTGTTCTGTAATTATTTATAATTCAGTAATGAGTAACGTAATTCAAGCTTCAATAATTAAAAAAATAGCAATGGCTGTTTCAGGCCTTTTTTTAATTATTTTCCTGTTTCAACATTTTATTATCAATATCACCTCTGTTTTTAGTGAATCAATTTTTAATCAATTCTCACACTTTATGGGATCAAATTTTGTTGTACAATTCATTGCACAACCAATTTTAATTTTTGGAGTAATTTTTCATTTTGTTATGGGTTTTGTTTTAGATTTTCAAAATAGATCCTCAAGAAAAATAAAGTATGTAAAGTATAAGGGATCAAGTAATGCAAGTTGGATGTCTAGAAACATGATTATCTCAGGAGCAGTAGTCTTATCATTTTTAATTTTACATTTTTATGATTTTTGGATTCCAGAAATGAATCATAAGTATGTAGAGTTTTTACCAGAGGATCCAAATAGATATTATGATGAACTATCTGACAAATTTGAAGATTTGGTGAAAGTTGTTTTATACGTTATTTCTTTTGGGTTTTTATCTCTTCACCTTTTACACGGTTTTTCATCTGCTTTCCAGTCAATGGGCATCAATAATAAATACAATTATTTAGTAAAAACTTTTACTATTGTATATGCAATAGGAATTCCATTTGGATTTAGTTTCATAGCAATTTTTCATTATTTAAATCATTAGGATATGTCCAAAGTAAATGCTAAAATTCCTGAAGGTCCAATTTCAAAAAAATGGACAAATCATAAGAATAATATACGTTTAGTTAGCCCTGCAAATAAAAGATTAATTGATGTAATTGTAGTTGGAACCGGTTTAGCTGGAGGTTCTGCTGCTGCTACTTTAGCTGAATTGGGCTACAATGTTAAAGCATTTTGTTTTCAAGATTCGCCTCGAAGAGCTCATTCCATTGCGGCTCAAGGAGGAATTAATGCTGCAAAAAATTATCAAGGTGACGGAGATTCAATTCATAGGCTTTTTTATGATACTGTCAAGGGAGGAGATTATAGATCAAGAGAAGCAAACGTATATAGGTTAGCAGAAGTATCATCAAATATTATTGATCAGTGTGTAGCTCAAGGGGTTCCTTTTGCTAGAGATTATGGAGGACTTTTAGACAACAGATCTTTTGGAGGTGTTTTAGTTTCCAGAACATTTTATGCCAAAGGGCAAACAGGTCAGCAATTATTACTTGGAGCATATTCTGCTATGAACAGACAAATTGCCAGAGGAAAAATCCAAATGTTTAATAGACATGAAATGATGGATCTAGTTAAAGTAGATGGAAAAGCCAGGGGAATTATTACTAGAAACCTAATCAACGGAAAAATAGAAAGACACTCAGCTCATGCTGTAGTTATAGCTTCAGGAGGTTATGGAAACTTATTTTATTTATCCACTAATGCAATGGGAAGTAACGTTTCTGCCTCATGGAAAATACATAAAAAAGGTGCATATTTTGCTAATCCATGTTTTACTCAAATTCACCCTACTTGTATTCCTGTTTCTGGGGATCATCAATCAAAATTAACTTTAATGTCAGAGTCTCTTAGAAATGATGGTAGAATCTGGGTTCCAAAATCAAAAAGTGACTCAGTTGCCATAAGAGAAGGAAAATTAAAGCCAGTAGATTTAGCTGAAGATAAAAGAGACTATTATTTAGAGAGAAGATATCCTGCTTTTGGAAATTTGGTTCCAAGAGATGTAGCTTCAAGAGCTGCAAAAGAAAGATGTGATTCAGGTTATGGAGTAAATAAGACTGGAGAAGCTGTGTTTTTAGACTTTGCCTCTGCTATCATAAGATACGGTAGAGAAAAAGCTCATTTAAAAGGATTAAATGAAGATAATTTAAGTTTAGTTAAAGATTTAGGAAAAGAGGTGATTAAATCAAAATACGGAAATTTATTTCAGATGTATGAAAAGATCGTTGATCAAAACCCATATGAAACTCCAATGATGATTTATCCTGCAGTTCATTACACAATGGGGGGTGTTTGGGTTGATTATAATTTAATGACTACAATTCCAGGATGTTTTGCAATTGGGGAAGCTAATTTTTCTGATCATGGAGCTAATCGATTAGGAGCCTCTGCACTTATGCAAGGATTAGCAGATGGATATTTTGTTCTTCCATACACTATAGGGGATTATTTAGCTGATGATATTAGGACTGGTTCAATTTCTACAGATTGTAAAGAATTTGAAGAAGCCGAAAATGCTGTTAAAAATAAAATAGAATTATTAATCAATAATAATGGTGATAAAAGCGTAGATTATTTTCATAAAAAACTGGGTAAAATTATTTGGAATAAATGCGGAATGTCTAGAAATGAAAATGAACTAAAACAAGCTATCGAAGAAATTCAATTGCTTAGAAAAGATTTTTATAAAAACGTTTCTGTCCCTGGTTCTAAAGATTCTTTTAACGAACCTTTAGCCAAGGCAGTTAGGGTTTCAGACTTTCTTGAATTAGGAGAATTATTTGCTAAAGACGCTTTAGAAAGATCTGAATCATGTGGAGGTCATTTTAGGGAAGAATCTCAAACTAAAGAGGGGGAAGCTTTAAGGGATGACAAAAACTTTACTTTTGTTTCCGCATGGGAAAATAAAGGGGAACCATCAGAATCTGTTTTACATAAAGAGGATTTGATTTATGAAAATATAGAACTAAAAACTAGATCTTATAAATAGGATGAAACTTAAATTAAAAATTTGGCGTCAAAAAAATTCTAACGATAAAGGTAAAATTGTTTCTTACGATATAGAGAATATTTCACCTGACATGTCATTTTTAGAAATGATGGACGTTCTAAATGAACAATTGACATCTAAAGGAATTGATCCTGTAGCATTTGATCATGATTGCAGAGAAGGAATATGCGGTTCTTGCTCTATGTTTATTAATGGAGAAGCACATGGACCAGACAGACTCGTAACAACATGCCAGTTACACATGAGAAAGTTTAAAGATGGAGACACAATCCATATTGAACCATTTAGAGCAAATTCTTTTCCAGTTATTAAAGATTTAGTTGTAGATCGTTCGTCATTTGATAGGGTTCAACATGCAGGAGGCTTTATTTCTATAAATACGTCAGGAAATACTCAAGACGCTAACGCTATTCCAATAGAAAAAAACAGTGCTGATAAGGCATTTGATGCAGCTACTTGTATTGGATGTGGAGCTTGTGTAGCTACTTGTAAAAATTCAAGCGCAATGTTATTTGTTTCGGCTAAAGTATCTCAGTTTTCTCTTCTTCCACAAGGCAAAGTAGAGGCTAATGATAGAGTTTTGAATATGGTAAAACAAATGGATGAAGAAGGGTTTGGTAACTGTACAAATACTGGGGCGTGCGAAGTAGAATGTCCTAAAGGAATTTCACTGGAAAATATAGCAAGGATGAATAGAGATTTCTTGAAAGCTAAAATTTCTTCTTAAATCTAAAGATTTATTTTTTTAATACAAGAAAATGATCATCCATTACATTTCCCATTAGAATTAGATTTCCAAAAGGTGCGGCAACTGAAGATCCAGACATAGTTTGACCTTTTTCTAAATATTTATCTTCTTTGATGTAATTGTTCTTTTCAATGTACTTTATAGAAATAATTTCTGAGGGTGCAAACTCGTTATTCCCTTTAGAGTATGAATCAAAATGTAGAAGACTTGGATGAGCACCTATCCAAAGCGTATTGTCTAGATCAAATTCAATATTATCCACGCCTGTTCCACAGTAAATATTTTCAATAAAGGATAAAGAATTATCATTATTTTTTTTAAATACTTTTATATAAAATTTTCTAGGAGAAGCTACAAAAAGTAAACCTTTTTTTGAATTATAATTAATTCCATTAGCAAATGATATTCCGTTTGCAACTTCTTTGAATTTCAATCCGTCAAAAAAAACAACATTTGAAATAGGTAGCCCTAAATAATCTTCAGCTAAACGTAATATTCCATGTTTGTATTTGTGATCGTTAGTAAAATACAGACTATTTTCATTAATTAAAACAACATCGTTTGGACTTAAAATCATCGGATTATCAAGCGTTTTCAAATGAGTAAGTTTAGTTCCAACTAATTTAAAAATTTCTATGTATTCTTTTTCAATGGTATGGTTCACAACAGCAATTGTAGTAATGCTGTCTGTTATGAAAATTGAAATTCCATGAGGAGCAAATGGTTTATTAAAATCTTTTGTTAGAAGAATAGGATCTGATTCAATTTTCTTTAGATCAATATAATACAGGCCTCCTGTTTCTTGTTCATTTTGAGGAAAAGCTTTTCTTTTTGTTGAAGATACTATAGCGAAACTATCAATGTGATTTATTGTAATGTCTTCTGCTCCAACAATATTTATTTTAGTTAGTACCTCTCCTTCAAATTTATTTTCAATTATTCTAAAAT
The DNA here is from genome assembly GCA_902510655.1 of uncultured Bacteroidota bacterium. Lineage (GTDB taxonomy): Bacteria > Bacteroidota > Bacteroidia > Flavobacteriales > Flavobacteriaceae > MAG-121220-bin8. The sequence goes on from CABXBY010000010.1 coordinate 11,743, forward strand.
AACCTGTACTCCAAAAAATATTAAATATATATAGTCCAAGAATAACCAAAATTAAGATGGAAATCTTTTTCATTTTATAACAATTTTTTCTTCAAGTATCCAATTTGCTCTAATTATAAATTCTTCTTCATAGTGAAATACTTTTTCAGGCTGTATTCTATTTAAAAAACTACCAGTGTCCCACATTTGATTTTTATTTTTGTCAAAAATAATTTTCACAAAATAATCAGCAGGTTTTAAATATTCAAAAACACAAGGATCATCAAAAGAGTTCAATATTTTTTTTCTAATTACTTCGTCTTTATTGTTAGTTAAATGAATTATAACAGGATACTCTTTAACATTACTAATGCCAAGCTTTAAAGTTCCATAATCTGATCTGCTTTTGGTCTTAAACTTATAACTTATTGTATCGTTTGTAGTTTCTAAAAAATCAGTAATCGCATTTGGATATAGATTTACGATATAACTGTCATTTGGTAATAATTCAAAATCAAAATTTATATCAAACTTGTTTTTATCTAATTCAGCAGTAAAAGGAATTAAAAGAGAATCTTTGTTTAAAATATTAATTTGATCTTTATTTATATTAGTTATAGGAAGATTACTATATATTTTAAACTTTTCATTGAGTTCTAAAACTGATTTTGTCGATGGATTAAGTACTAAAGAGTCTTTTCCCATTTCTTTAAACTTCAATGTAAATTTTTCTTTATAGAGTGGAGATTTGACAACGAATTTCAAAGAGTCGTATTCTTTATTTTTAAACCAATAATTTAAAGTATCTGAATCTTTATTTTTAGTTATAATATACTTTGTTTTTTTTTCGTCAATTAATTCTATTTCAACATCCTTATAATTTCCTTTAAATCCAAACCCTACTCTGTTTTCTGTTTCTAAAAAAGGTTTAAAACTTTTAAAAGGAATTTCTTCTTTAAATAATTTTATATTGAGGCTGTCATTTATAGGTAGGTCTATGAATTCATCAACAAATCCAATTTTTTCAAATTCAGGATCAAATTTATAATTACCATTTTCATCTTTTAATGCCAATAATAAATATTTGCCTTTTTTTAAATTGGTCATTTTAAAGTTAGTTGAATCAAGGGAGCTTCCCACATAGTTTGGCAAACCATTATATATTATGGAATCACTAAAATTTTCATTTATTGGATATAAAAAAGTAGAAATAAAATCGTCAGATTTTCTTTCAAGAGAGCTAGTAATATTGCCTGAAACATATAGCGAATCGACATATTCTCCAGTTGAAAAAGCATAACTAAAAAAAGGAAGTTTATTTTCTTCATTATTATCTACCACACTTTGACCAAAATTAAAAACATAGGTACTGTTTTCATCAAGTTGTTCTTTAATATCGATTTGAATATATTTTGATGCCCCAGATTGAGGGCTAATTGAATAAAAGCTTTTATCGATAGGAGGAGAAACAACAAGTTGTTTTCTAAAGTCTTTGAGTTTTATGTATTCGTTAAAATAAAGCCTTATCCTATCATCATTAAAATAAACTGAATTCTCTGCTGGCTCAGCATTTAAAAGAATTGGGGGGTCTTCATCCTTGGGACCTCCATCTGGAATTCCTCTTTTAGCACAATTAATTAATGATGAACAAATTAGAAACAGAAAAATTAATTTTATTTTTTTCATCACTTGTAATAGATAAGCAAAATAACAATTATTTTCTCTAATTCTATTTTAATTGAATAAATAGAATTTATATAAAATTTAACTCTTATTTTTACAAAATGAGTAAAGAAGATAAATTTAAAAAAGTAATCTCTCACGCAAAAGAATATGGATTTGTTTTTCAATCTAGTGAAATCTATGATGGATTGAGTGCAGTTTATGACTATGGTCAAAACGGAACAGATCTTAAAAATAATATTAAGAACTATTGGTTAAAGTCAATGGTTCACTTAAATAATAATATAGTTAATATAGATTCAGCTATTTTAATGCACCCTAAAATATGGAAAGCCTCTGGTCACGTGGATGCATTTAATGACCCTTTAATTGACAATAAAGATTCAAAAAAAAGATATAGAGCTGACGTTCTAATTGAAGAATATCTTTCGAAAATAGATAATAAAATTCAAAAAGAAATTTCAAAAGCAAAAAAAAGATTTGGCGAAAAGTTTGATGAAAAACAGTTTGTTTCTACAAATCCAAGAGTTTTAAATTATAAAAATAAGATTACAGAAGTATCTACAATCTTCACTAAATCTTTAGAAAATGATGACCTTAAAGCTTTAAAAAAGCTAATAGAAGATTTAGAAATAGCATGCCCTACTTCAGGATCTAAAAATTGGACTGAGGTTAAGCAATTCAATTTAATGTTTGGAACTAAGCTAGGAGCATCTGCTGAAAACGCTATGGATCTTTATCTAAGGCCTGAGACCGCTCAAGGTATATTCGTTAATTTTTTAAACGTTCAAAAAACTAGTAGATTAAAAATTCCTTTTGGAATAGCGCAAATAGGTAAAGCATTTAGAAATGAAATTGTTGCAAGACAATTTATATTTAGAATGAGAGAGTTTGAACAAATGGAAATGCAGTTTTTCATTAAACCAGGTACTCAAAAAAAATGGTACACTAAATGGAAAGAAAGTAGACTGGCATGGCACCTTTCATTAGGCTTAGGGGAAGATAATTACAGGTTTCACGATCACGATAAGCTTGCTCATTATGCCGATGCAGCATGTGATATTGAATTTCATTTTCCATTTGGGTTTAAAGAACTTGAGGGTATTCATTCTAGAACTGACTTTGACCTTTCTAGCCATGAGAAATTTTCATCAAAAAAAATAAAATATTTTGATACAATAGATAATGAAAGTTATACCCCATATGTTCTTGAAACATCGTTAGGTTTAGATAGAATGTTTTTAGCTGTTTTTTCAAAATCTTTAACAGATGAAAAACTTGATGACGGTTCATTTAGGACTGTATTAAAATTTCCCAAAATTCTCGCTCCTAAAAAAGTTGCAGTTCTTCCTCTTTTAAAAAAAGATGGTCTTCCAGAACTATCAAAAAAAATATTAGAAGAATTCAAATGGAATTTTAATTCTGTTTATGATGAAAAAGACGCTATAGGACGAAGATATAGAAGGCAAGACGCTTTAGGTACCCCATATTGTTTGACTGTAGATCATCAATCACTTGAAAACGGAACAATAACCATTAGAGATAGAGATACAATGAAACAACAAAGGTTAACTGTCCAGGAAATAAAAAATAAAATCTCTTTAGAACTTGATTTAAAATCATGGTTAACATTCTAGAATGAAAGTTATTTCTTATAATGTTAATGGTATTAGAGCTGCAATAAAAAAAGGATTTGTTGATTGGCTAGAAAATTCAGAATGTGATATAATTTGCTTGCAAGAAATAAAAGCTAATAAAGAACAATTTGATTTAAATCTTTTTTCAGAAATTGGATATAATTACAATTACTGGTTTTCTGCACAAAAAAAAGGATATAGTGGTGTAGCCATCTTGTCTAAACATAAGCCTAAACATATCGAATTTGGAACAGGAATTAAACATATGGATTTTGAGGGAAGAAATCTTAGGGTTGATTTTGATGAAATCTCAATTATGAGTCTTTATCTTCCATCAGGATCTAATATTCAAAGACTTGATTATAAATTCCAATATATGAAAGAATTTAAGGAATATATACTAAAACTTAAAGACGATATCCCAAACCTTGTAATATGTGGAGATTATAATATTTGTCATAATGCTATTGACATTCATGATCCTATTAGAAACGCTAAAGTATCAGGATTTCTCCCTTCTGAGAGAGAATGGTTAACAGACTTCATGAGTCTTGGATTTACAGATTCATTTAGACATTTAAATAAAGATCCTGATAAATATAGCTGGTGGAGTTACAGAGCAAATTCCAGAGTAAATAATAAAGGATGGAGAATTGATTACAATTTAGTTTCCGATTCATTAAATTCCAGAATTAAATCATCATCAATCTTAGACCAAGTTTTTCACTCAGATCATTGTCCAATAGTTGTTGAATTAAATTTATAAATAAATGAAATATACTGTTTTACCATCCACTGATATTAAGGTTAGCAAAATATGTCTTGGAACTATGACATTTGGAAATCAAAATTCTGAACAAGAGGGATTTGAACAAATGGATTATGCTATTGACAGAGGAGTTAATTTTTTTGATACAGCTGAGCTTTATCCAGTTCCTGCAACTGCAAAATTGTATGCAGATACCGAAAAAATAATTGGTAAATGGATGAGTAAAAAAAACAATAGAGATCAAATTGTTTTAGCAACTAAAATTGCTGGTCCTGGAGATTATACTAAACATATTAGGACAACTGGATTTTCAAAATCCGCTTTGAATTCTGCTGTTGATGGAAGTTTGAAAAGGCTTAAAACAGATTATATAGATTTATATCAACTTCATTGGCCTGAAAGAATTACAAATACTTTTGGAAAAAGAGATTTTGATTCCCTAGTTAATGATAATTGGGAAGAAAATTTTGAAAGTATACTTTTTAACTTAAAAGAACTTATTTCAAGCGGAAAAATAAGGCAAATTGGAATTTCAAACGAAAATCCTTGGGCTTTTATGAAATACTTAGAATTATCAAAGAAAAAATTGCCAAAAACAATCACTATTCAAAATCCTTATTCACTTTTAAATAGACTTTTTGAAATAGGCAATTCAGAAATATGTGTTAGAGAAAATGTTGGATTATTAGCTTATTCTCCACTTGGGTTTGGAGTATTAAGTGGTAAATATTTGAAAGGTAAGATGCCTGCTGATAGTAGATTAAAATTATTTCCAAATCTAAGTAGATTCTCAAGTGAAAACTCAATGAAAGCTACTAAAATGTATCATGCTGTTTCACAAAAACATGGTTTATCTTTGACACAAATGGCTTTGTCATTTGTAAATTCTAGATCATTTGTAACAAGTAATATTATAGGCGCAACTAAACTTAATCAATTAAAAGAGAACATAGAGAGTATTGAAATTGATTTAAACAAAGATGTTTTGAAAGATATTGATGAAGTTCACAAGATTATTCCTAACCCTGCTCCTTAAAAAGATTTTTAATCAATTCTTCAATTCTTGAATAAGAGATTATTTTTAATTTTTTTGGAATAAAAGAAATTTTTGCTGCTTCTGAAACTACTAATATTTCGAATCCAAGTTTTTCAGCTTCATTTATGCGTTGATCTATTTTAGGAACAGACCTAAGTTCTCCAGAAAGTCCAATTTCAGCTGCAAAACAAATTCTTTTTTGTAAAGGAATATTAAAATTGCTAGACAGTATAGCTGAAACAACTGCAAGATCCATCGCAGGATCTTCAATTTTAATCCCACCTGTAATATTTAAAAAAACATCTTTTGAACTTAGTTTAAATCCAGCACGTTTTTCTAAAACAGCAAGTAACATATTTAATCTTTTTGCATTAAACCCTGTTGTACTTCTTTGAGGTGTTCCGTAAACTGCAGAACTTACTAAAGCTTGAATTTCAATCATAATTGGCCTAATACCTTCAATCGTTGAAGCAATAGCATTACCACTTAAAGAGGTTTTATTATTAGAAATCAATAGTTCGCTTGGGTTTGTAACCTGACGAAGTCCGTTGTTCAACATTTCATAAATGCCTATCTCAGCTGTTGATCCAAATCTATTTTTTTTAGCTCTTAAAATTCTATAAATATTATTTCGATCTCCTTCAAATTGTAAAACAACATCTACCATATGTTCTAAAATTTTAGGACCTGCAATTCCACCATCTTTTGTAATGTGCCCAACTAGAAAAACTGGGAGATTTGTTTTTTTTGAATAATTTAAAAATTGAGAAGCTGATTCTTTAATTTGAGATACACTTCCCGGGCTACTATCAATAATATCGGTTTGTAATGTTTGGATAGAATCTATGATTACAAGTTCTGGTTTTATAGCATTAATATTAGATATTATAGTTTCAACATTTGTTTCATTTAAAATAAAACATTGATTAGAGTCGTTATTTATTCTATTAGCTCTTCTTCTAATTTGTTGTTGACTTTCTTCTCCAGTAACGTATAAAACTTTATTTTTTATTTCCAACGAAATTTGAAGTAATAATGTGGACTTTCCTATTCCAGGTTCTCCTCCAATAAGAATAAGAGATCCAGGCACAACACCTCCTCCTAAAACTCTGTTTAGTTCATTGTCTTCAATTAATAATCTTGGATCTTTTTCAAAATCAATGTCATTAACCAGTTTAGCTTTAGACTTTAATTGATCGTTACTTAACCCTAAATTAACTTTAGAAGATTTTTTTATGACTTCTTCAATTAATGTGTTCCATTCTTTACAGGAGCTGCATTGTCCAAGCCATTTTGAATGTTGTGCCCCACAGTTTTGACAACAATAAGAAGTTTTTGTCACAGCCATTAATTATTAATTTATTTGTTTAATATAGGTAAAAAAACAAAAGATAAAGAACCAAAAGTTATAATCATTAACGTTTGAGAAGCCCAAACAATCCAGCCTAAAGCTAATGCACTTTCATATGGAACTTCATACTGACTAATTACTGCAGCAATTGCTAATGGATATGCCCCAATTCCTCCGTTAGTTAAAGCCATTGCCATCGCTCCTGCTAAGAAAGCTAAAAATACTGGTTCAAATCCCAAATCATAGGTTTCAGTAAGGCTAAATTTTACAACATAAAACATTAAAAAATAACAAAACCAAATGAACAATGAATGAAAAACAAATATTGATTTATTGTCAATTTTTAAAATAGAAAAAAGTCCTTTTTTCAATCCACTAATAATGTTTGTAATTTTATTTTTAAATCTTGTTTTTGAAACAGTAAAGTAAATTATAAATCCTAAAATTATTAAGAAAATTATAGCTAAAATTAGTTCATTGTTAATTGAAAATTTTGGCATTTCTATTATAGATGAAATCATAAGTCCATAAAACATTAATCCAATCAATATGATTACATCAATAACTCTTTCTGTAACTATTGTTCCAAAACTTTTTTCAAATGGAATTTTTTCATAATAGGAAATTGAGCTTGCTCTTAAAAATTCACCTGATCTTGGAATCCCTAAATTTGATAAAAATGCAACCAAAACGGACATTATTGAATTTGAAAATTTAATATTAAATCCTAAAGGTTTTAACATAGCCTGCCATCTAACAGACCTGGAAAGATGACTTAATATTCCAAAACAAATTGATAAAAAAACATATTTGTAATTTGCAGATTTCATTGATGAATAAATCTCTATTCTTTCTGCATATGTTGTGTTAAGATAGGAATAGTAAATTAAGAAAACCCCTAACAAAGGAGGGAATATTTTTTTAAATCCTTTAAAAAAAAGTATTGGCATTATTAGCTTAAAAGATTATCATTATTTGGAAATATTAAAGTAGGATCAAATGTCTTAGCTTCATTTAAGTTCATTCTAGCGTAACTAATTATGATTATTTTATCTCCTTTTTGAACTTTTCTTGCTGCAGGTCCATTCAAAGTAATTTCTCCGGTTCCTTTCCTCCCTTTAATAATATATGTTTCTAGTCGTTCACCATTGTTAATATTTACTACCTGAACTTTTTCTCCAGGAATCATATTAGCTGCTTCAATTAGATATTCATCAATTGTAATACTGCCAATATAATTCAAATCACAATTGGTTACAGTGACTTTGTGAATTTTAGACTTCAACACTTCTATTTCCATGCGGCAAATATAACTATTTAACTAAAATATTATCAATCAACCTTACACCATTAACTAAAACACAAATAAAGATTCTAAAAGGCTTATTAGCACTAATTTTTTTTACTTTTTTAAGAGTTTCGTTATCAACTATTTCTAAATATTCTAATTCAAAATCATTTAAAGAATTGATTTCTTTTTTACAATTGTTATAAATTTTTTGAAACGAACTTTTTGGTAAATTCTTTTTACAATAAATTAGAGTTTTATAAATAATAGCAGATTTTTCTTTATTCTCCAATGAAAGTAAGTTGTTTCTTGAGCTTAGGGCTAGTCCATTTGTTCCTCTAATTGTAGGGCAAATAACAAGCTCTGTTTGAAAATTTTTAACTTTAATTAATCTATCTATAATTCTTGTTTGTTGATAATCTTTTTCTCCAAAAAAAGCTTTAGTTGGCTTAAATAAATTAAATAATTTTGAAACTATAGTTCCTACTCCCTTAAAATGATTATTTCTGTATTTTCCCTCTAGTTCTTTATCTAGATTTTGAAAATCAAAATCCTCTGTTTTTAATTTACTTTCATACATCTCAGAAATTTTAGGATTAAAAACATTTATATTTTTTGAAATTTTCGAGATCATTTCTAAATCTTTTTTAATATTTTTTGGATAATTATTAAGATCTTGTTTATTATTAAATTGAGTTGGGTTAACAAAAATACTTACCCAAACAAGGTCACAACTGTTGACGGCTTTTTTTATTAACGAGAGGTGGCCATGATGTAATGACCCCATAGTTGGTACCAGTCCAATAGTTTTTTTTAAACTTATTGTTTTATTTATACTTATTTCAACTTGAGATTTTAGAGTATATAACTGCATTTAATAAAACTTTAACAGTGTGTATGTGTGAAAATATGAGGTAAATCTAACATAATTTTTGTAATTTTGCATTTCAATTTAACTAAGTCTAAAGAAAGGATTTTATGACTGGAAAAAAAGTGCTTTACGTTTCTTCTGAAGTTATACCGTATTTGCCTAGTAATGACATATCTACTTTAACGTATAATTTACCTAAAGTGGTAAATAAAAATGGAGGACAAACCAGAATTTTTATTCCTAAATATGGTTTAATTAATGAGAGAAGACATCAGCTTCATGAAGTAATTAGGCTTTCTGGAATGAATTTAATAATAGATGATTTAGATATGCCGTTAATTATTAAAGTTGCTTCTATTCCAAAGGAAAGAATGCAGGTATACTTTATAGATAACGACGAATATTTCAAGAATAGATTACTCGATTCTGACAAAAAGAAAAATCTATATGAAGATAACGATGAAAGAGCCATTTTTTTTGCCAAAGGGGTTGTCGAAACCATTAAAAAATTAAATTGGACACCAGATATTATTCATGTTCACGGATGGATCGCTTCATTAATGCCTTTATATTTGAAACAATATTATAAAGATGAACCTCTTTTTTCAAAATCTAAGGTAGTAACTTCTATATATGATAATGAGATTATAGGAGATTTAAACTCAGGTATTATTAGTAAAATAAAATTTGATGAGGTTGAAAGCGAAACTCTAAAAGTTTTAGAGAATCCCACTTATGAAAATTTATATAAATTATCTATAATGAACTCAGACGGTGTTATATTTGCTTCTGAAAACATTAAAAAATCATATTTAGATATAGCCGCCAATTCTAAAATACCTTTCTTAAAATGCGGATTTAAAGATGGCTATGAAAAAGAATATATGGATTTTTATAACGATAAGATTTTAAACTAATATTTTGAAAAAGTTTTACTTAATACTAACACTATCAATAGTCTTTATTTCTTGTAATAAAGATTATAAAACTGTAGGTCTTAATTTAATTGATAATAATGCTTTTAGCACTAATCTAGAAGAAATTCCAGTAAATGTAAAAATGCGAAGTATTCCACCATATGTTTCGAATACCTTATCTACATTTCAAATAGGAGAATATAACGATAACCTTTTTGGGTCATCCAAAGTCAGTTTTTTAGGTCAAATTAATTTTGAGGATCCTAATTTAGTATTTGGAGACTATAAACAATCTGATGAAGATAATCCAGAGGACAATATTTCACGTATTCCTGAATTAGAAACAATTAAAAATGTTTTTTTAGATATTCCATTTTTTACTAATGTTGATGATGATGATAACGATGGTGTTATAAACATTTATGACGTCGATAGTACTGACCCTTACAGTGACTCTGATGGTGATGGTGTTTCTGATGCCGATGAATCTAATTTAGGTCAAAACCCTCTTGATGAAGATACAGATGGGGATGGAATTTTAGATGGAGAAGATACAGAATCTATAAATCCTTATGCAGGAAGAACTCTTTACGAATTAGATTCTTTGATAGGGAATACTGAAGCTACTTTTAAACTAAAAGTTAGCGAGTTAGATTATTTCTTAAGACCCTACGATCCTGATTCAAACTTTGAAAAATTTCAAAAATATTATTCAAATAATACTCTTCCAGAAAATTTTTCAGGATATACATTATTTGACGATGAAGTTAAAATAGACTCTAATGAATTAGTGTTTTACAATGAAGACGATCCTGAAACTGAAGAAGATGACGAGTCAGAAGTTGTAAAAGAAAGACTAACACCAAGAATTAGAGTAGAACTAGATCATGATTTTTTTCAATCAAAATTTTTAGACAAAGAAGGTTCTCAAGAGATATCAAACTTAGATAATTTTAAGTTATATTTCAAAGGTATTGTATTAGAAACGTATGATTTTTCTGATCCGTTACTTATGATTTTAAATTTTAACGAAGCTGAAATCAGAGTTGTTTATGAATTTCAAAAATACAACAAGCAAGATACACCTGATGATACTGCTGATGATACGGTAGATACTGAAGAAGCCCAGTTTTTATTTAAAATGGGAGGTATTAAACTAAATTCATTTAAAAACGATGCTTTTCCAGGTTATGTTTACTCTGCCATTGCTGATACTATAACAAATCCAGAAAGAGTTTATTTAAAAGGAGGTCAAGGTGTTATGGCTGAAATTGAATTATTTAAAGACGACAATGGAGTTGATATCCTTGAAGAAATTCGTTCAAAAGAGTGGTTGGTTAATGAAGCAAATATTTCAATGTATATTGACAAAGAGATGTTATCCTCTAATGGTGGAATTGTAGAGCCATCTAGACTATATCTTTATGATTTAGTTAATAAAGCTCCAGTTATTGATTATTTTGTTGATAATTCAGCTGGACAAAAATCTTACCAAAATAAAGTAATTCATGGAGGTTTAATTGAATTAGACGAGGATAAAAATGGATTAATGTACAAGATTCGCATAAGTGAACATATTAAAAATATTGTTAGAAAAGATTCTACTAATGTAAAACTAGGTTTAGTAGTGTCTTCTGATATAAGTAATACAATTAATATAGAGGTAGAAGATTCTGATTTCATGACTTTTATACCTCTTTCTTCTGCAATAAATCCACTAGGAACTGTTCTTATCGGCCCTAGTCCAAGTGCAGAAAATTTTGAAAAGAGAATGAGATTAAATTTGTTCTATACAGAAGTTAATAACTAATCGTTTTGAGCTCTTTTTGAGCTCCAGTCTCCACTTGAAAAACTAGTTTTCCAATATACAAGACAATTAATAAAAATATTTCTTTTTGTAGATGAAATAATTGATCCAAACAAAAGGTTTAAAAATCTTGAAACTATAAGTATCAAGTGAAGGTTTAATGCATTAAAATTTTTGAAATGATTTTGAATGTATGTGTGAGAGGATTTTATAACTTCAGTCTTTGTAATCACAGTAGTAGTTCTATTTTTTCTAGATGATTCTCCATGAAAATGAATACATTTCCAATTATTGAATAATGATACTTTTAAGTTTAAGTGTTTAGCTCTTTTACATAAATCCATATCCTCATAGTACATCCAATACTTTTCGTTCCATCCATCTAATTTTAAAAAATCAATTTTTCTTAAAAGAACAAACGAACCAGAAATCCAGTCCGGGGATGAAATTTCTTCAGCATTCATTTTTTCATATGTTAAACCTCTAAGCATTCTATTAAATATTCTAAAAAAACCTGTGATCGTCCATTTGTCTAAAAATAATCCATAGGCATTTGTATTACTGCCATTTTGATTTAATTGTTTAATTCCAATTAATCTATGTTCATTGTTTGAATTGGAATATGTAATTAAAGAACTAAGAGAGTTTGTGTCTAAAATTGTATCAGGATTTAAAAACAACAGCCATTTTGATTCTGCCTGTAAAGCACCAATATTACAAGCCTTTGCAAACCCTAAATTATTTTTATTTTCAATCCAGTTAACTTGTTTGTATTTATTTTGAAAATCTTTAAGCCTATTATCGTTTGAGAAATTATCAACTACAATTATTTGGATATTTATCTGACTTTGATTTTGAATACTTTTTAAACACAATTTTAGTTTTTCCCAAGATTTATAATTTACAATTATAATCGTTAAATCAATTATCATTATAGTTTTTTTCTTAATCTTGCTACAGGAGCTCCAATCATTTCTCTATATTTTGCAACTGTCCTTCTAGCGATAGGATATCCTTTTTTATTTATTCTTTTAGTTAGCTCATCATCTGTTAATGGCTTTGATTTGTTTTCATTATTAATGATGCTTTGAAGTTCTTTTTTTATTTCAATAGTTGAAACTTCAACTCCTTTATCATTTGTTATTCCCTCTGAAAAAAATGATTTTATTAGTTTTATTCCATAAGGTGTATCTACATATTTGCTATTAGCAACTCTTGATATTGTAGAGATGTCCATTCCAATTTTTTCTGCAATATCTTTTAATATCATAGGCTTTAAGTTGCTTTCATCTCCACTTAAAAAATATTTATTTTGAAATTCCATTATGGTTTTCATAGTTATAAGTAGTGTTTGATTTCTTTGATTAATAGCATCAATAAACCATTTTGCCGAATCAAGTTTTTGTTTAATAAATGTAACAGCTTGTTTTTGACTTTTTGAAATGTTTTTATTTTCCTGATAACCTGATAACATATTTTTATATTCATTTGAAACAAAAAGTTCAGGAGCATTTCTGGAATTTAAATTTAATGATAGTTTGTTATCAATGATCTCTATTTTGAAATCGGGAATTATAGTTGAATTAATTTTTGTTGGCTCAGAAAATGCCGAACCTGGTTTAGGGTTAAGTTTTTCGATTTGTTTTATTGCCTCTCTTAATTCATCTTCTGAGATACTAAGTTTATGAATTATTTTTTTATAATGTTTTTTAATAAATAAATCAAAATGATTAGTTAAAATATTTATAGCATTAGTAGCTGAACTTGATTCCTTTTTTCTTTTTAATTGAAGAATCAAACATTCTTTTAAATCTCTTGCTCCAACACCAGGAGGATCTAATAGATGAATTTTATTTAAAATTTTAGTAACAGAATCAATGTCAGTGTAAATTCCCATTGTAAAAGCTAAGTCGTCAACAATATCAATTAAATCTGTTCTTATATAACCAGATTGATCTACACTCCCAACTAAAAATTCTGCAATTTTAGAATCATTTTCGTTAAGTGAAAAAGGGGTTAATTGATTTTTTAAAAATTGATTGAAACTTATCCCCGAAATAAAGGGTAACGATTTTTCTTCATCATCATCACTATAATTATTAGTTTTTAATTTATAGTCAGGAACATCATCATCACTAAGATAGTCTTCAACATTAAGATCAGAATCGTCATTTTTTGTTTCTTGCTCATAGTCTGATTCATTATCGTATAAATCCTCTTCATTTTCTTTTCCTGTTTCTAAAGCAGGATTTTCTTCAATTTCTCTTGACAATCGATCTTCCAATTCTTGAAGTGGAAGTTCGATCAACTTCATCAATTGGATTTGTTGAGGAGATAATTTTTGAGAAAGTTTTAATTGTAAAAACTGCTTGAGCATTTGCTTTAATAAATATTAAAAGTACAAAAAAACTTAATGAAGAATTAAATATTAAAATTCGGCATTTTTTGGTGTTCTAGGGAACGGAACAACATCCCTAATATTTGACATTCCTGTTGCAAATAAAATAAGTCTTTCTAGTCCTAGCCCAAATCCACTATGTTTAACACTTCCGTATTTTCTTAAATCAAGATACCACCATAATTCTTTTTCATCAATATTAAGTTCTGAAATTCTTTCTTTTAAAACATCTAATCTCTCTTCTCTTTGAGAACCCCCAACAATTTCACCTATTCCAGGGAACAATATGTCCATTGCTCTAACAGTTTTACCGTCTTCATTCATTCTCATATAAAATGCCTTAATTTTAGCAGGATAATCATAAATAATTACAGGTTTTTTAAAATGTTTTTCAACCAAAAAACGTTCATGTTCGCTTTGCAAATCGACTCCCCATTCATTTATAGGATATTTGAATTTTTTCTTTTTATTTGGCTTTGATTTTCTGAGAATATCAAATGCTTCTGTGTAATTTATTCTCACAAAATCATTATTTACAACAAAGTTTAACCTTTCAATTAAATTAAGCTCATTTCTGTCTTTTAAGGGCTTTGTTTTGTCTTCATTTATCAACCTTTCATTTAGAAAAATTAAATCTTCATTACAATCAATTATAACATATTTTAAAACCTTTTTTATAAAATCTTCAGCTAAGTTCATGTTATCATCTAAATCACAAAATGCCATTTCTGGTTCAACCATCCAAAATTCAGCTAAATGTCTAGATGTATTTGAATTTTCTGCTCTAAACGTAGGACCAAAAGTATAAACATTTCCCAGTCCCATCGCCATACTCTCTGCTTCAAGTTGACCAGATACTGTAAGATTCGTTTCTTTTCCAAAGAAATCTTTAGAATAATCAATTTTGTTTGAGTTATCTAGTTCTGCATTGTTAATCTCAAGAGTAGTTACTTTAAACATTTCTCCTGCTCCTTCAGCATCACTTCCAGTAATGATAGGTGTATTTACATAAACAAATCCACTCTCTTTAAAATACTTATGTATTGCATATGAAATGCTAGACCTTATTCTAAAAATTGAACTAAATGTATTGGTTCTGACTCTGAGATGAGCATTTTCTCTTAAAAACTCTAAACTATGTTTTTTAGGCTGTATTGGATAATCTTCAGGGTCACATTTACCTAATATTTGAATTTTTTTAACTTTAATTTCAATTTTTTGTCCTTTTCCTTGACTTTCAACTAAAGTTCCAGAAATTTCAATTGAAGCTCCTGAGTTAATATTATTTAAAATTTCATTATCAGTATTTTCAAAATCCACTACACATTGAATGCTTTGGAATGTAGATCCGTCGTTTAAAGAAATAAATCTATTAGCTCTAAATGTTTTAACCCACCCCTGAACTTTAATAGTTTTTGAAATTGGAGTGTTTAAAAATAAATCTTTAACTGTCATGGTTGAGTATATGTTTAAATATCTGATTCAAATATAAAGTTTTGAATTGGTTTTTATAAAATTAATCAGAGTCTAATTTAATTTTGGGATCCTTCATGTCTATTTTATTAGAAATGTTTTTTTCCAATGATATTAAAAGTGAAGGTAACAGAATTAAGTTAGCCAACATTGCAAAAAGTAATGTAGTAGAAACTAGTCCACCAAGTGCAATTGTTCCTCCGTAACTTGAGGTCATGAAAACTGAAAATCCAAAAAACAAGACAACTGAAGTGTAGAACATGCTAATTCCTGTTTCCCTAAGGGATGAAAATACAGATTTTCTTATTTTCCAATTATTAGCCATTAGCTCCTGTCTATATTTTACAAGAAAATGAATAGTATCATCAACAGATATCCCAAAAGCTATACTAAAAACTAGAATAGTTGAGGGTTTTATAGGGATATTTAAAAATCCCATTACTCCGGCTGTAAAAAGAAGAGGAAGAATATTAGGAACTAGTGAAATAATGACCATTTTATATGATCTAAACAAATACGTAATCATTAATGATATGAGCATAATTGCTAAAAAAAGAGAAATAAGTAAGTTTTTAATTAAAAATTTAGTTCCCTTAAGATAGCCAAGTGTTTTTCCGGTTAGCGTTACATCAAATCTGTCATCTGGGAAATATAACTCGATGCCTTTAAGTAAACTTGCCTCAATTCCTTCCATTCTTTCAGTGTCAATTTCTCCAATCATTGTAGTGATTCTAGCTATTTGGCCAGTTTCATTTATATAACTATTGTTTTCCCCAAGCTTTATACTTGAATTTTTTAAGTAACCGGAAATAAAAGTATTCTCTTGAGAGGATGGTAATTGAAAATAATTAGGATTACCGTTATAAAAAGATTGTTTTACATACTTAGAAATATTAACAACTGAAATAGGACTTGATAGCTCAGGAATTTTCAAGATATGCTCATGAAAATCATTCATTCTTTTAAGATTGGCCAGTCGAGTTATCCCATTTTTTCTTCTACTGTCTATCATTATTTCTAAAGGGAGTACTCCTTTAAATTCTTTTTCAAAAAATTTGATATCTCTAACAAATTCTGACTTTGCAGGCATATCTTCAATTAAGTTTCCGGAAATTTCAATTTTGTTCATTCCAACAATACTTATACATAAACAAAGTATAGAAATTATAAAAACAGGAATTCTTCTTTTTTTAACTGTATTACCTAAAAAGTCAACAAAAGAATTTAACCAGTCATTATTTAAATGTTTTAAATGCTTCTTTTTAGGCAAAGGCAAAAAACTATAAATGATTGGGATTAATAAAATGGATAATATAAAAATAACCATAATATTTATTGATGCAACTACCCCAAATTCTTTTAAAACCTGGCTGTCTGTCAAAATAAATGTTGCAAATCCACAAGCCGTTGTGATATTTGTCATTAACGTTGCATTACCAATTTTAGAAATAACTCTTTGCAGAGATCTAGCTTGATTTCCGTGTTTTTTTACTTCGTGTTGATATTTATTTATTAAAAAAATGCAGTTAGGAACTCCAATCACAATTATAAGAGGCGGAATCAAAGCAGTTAGAACCGTTATCTCAAACTGTAATAATCCAAGAACTCCAAGTGCCCATATTACACCAGTAATAACAACAGTTAAAGTAATTAATGTTGCTCTGTATGATCTAAAAAAGAAAAAGAATATACAAATTGTAACACATATAGCTATTATTACAAATTTCCCTATCTCATCCATAATATTTTGAGCGTTCATAGTTCTTATGTAGGGCATGCCAGAAATTCTAACATTTATATTGGTCTGCTTTTCAAATTCTTTTATTGAAGGAATGAAAATATTATTTACAAAATCTATGCGTTCAATATTATTAATTACTTCTTTATCTAAATATATAGCTGTTTGTATTGTTTCAGTTTTTTTGTTGAACAAGATGTTTTCATAGAAAGGGAAATCATTAAACAGTAAAGCTTTAAATTCAGCTATTTTTTTATTGCTTGTGAATGACTCATTTTTTATAGAATCAATTATAAATTCTTTCTTTATTTTATCCTTTGTTATTACTGGAAAGTTTCCAACGTGTAAAACATTGTTAACTTCTTTTTTTAATTTAAAAGAATCACTGAGTTTTATCCAAGCATTAAAATTGGTTGTATTAAACAATAATGAGTCATTTACAGCTATTATTAATAGATTACCCTCTTCACCAAATACATCCACAAAATTATCATACGCTATATTAAAAGGGTGATCATTAGGCATTAGATTAGCTTCAGAATAACTGAAACGAATATTTTTCCATTGGGTTGAAAGGAAAATAGTATTAATTAAAACAAGTACTAATAAAAGAATTCTATTTCTTAAAATTAATCGAGCAAATTTTTCCCAACCTATGGAACTTTTTGATTTACTCATGGACTATTTTGTTCAAAATATGTAGTTTAAATAGAAAGAATTTCTTTTTCTTTGGAGGAGAAAATTTCATCTATTTTAGAGATGTAATTATCTGTTAAAGTTTGAATTTCTTTTTCTGAAATTGCTTTTTGATCAGTGGAGATTTCAATCTTTTTAATTTCATTATTAGCATCTTTTCTAGAATTTCTAATACTAATTTTAGCATCTTCAATTTCAGATTTTGCAATTTTTACTAATTCTTTTCTTCTTTCTTCAGTCAAAGGAGGTATGCTTATAATAATTGATTCCCCATTATTCATAGGGTTGAATCCTAAATTAGCAATTTGAATTGCTTTTTCGATATCTTGTAATTTATCTTTTTCCCACGGTTGGACAGAGAGGGTTTGAGCATCTGGAGTGTTAATATTAGCTAATTGAGACAATGGAGTGGTTGATCCATAATAGTCTAACTTAACACTTGAAAGCATAGTCGGATTTGCTTTTCCAGCTCTAATATTTAGCAATTCTCTTTCAAGATGCTTTACTGCATTTGTCATAGACTCCTCACATGCTTCAATAATAAATTCTAATTCTTCCAAAATTATTTTTTTATAGATGTGCCAATTTTTTCGCCATTGATTAAGTTCAATAGATTACCTGATTTATTCATATTAAAAACTATAATAGGCAAGTTGTTTTCTTGACTTAAAGTAAATGCAGTAGAATCCATTATTTTTAAATTCTTTTTTATTACATCATTGAAAGAAATAGTGTCATATTGAATGGCATTTTCGTCTTTTTCTGGATCAGAATCATAAACTCCATCAACTCTAGTCCCTTTTAATATGACATCAGCACTAATTTCAATTGCTCTCAAAACCGCAGCAGAATCAGTTGTAAAAAAAGGATTTCCCGTTCCACCTCCAAAAATCACTACTCTTTTTTTTTCTAAATGCCTTACTGCTTTCCTTTTTATATAAGGTTCAGCAACTGCTTCAATTTTTATAGCGGTTTGTAATCTTGTTTGTACGTTTTCTTCTTCGAGCGCACTTTGTAATGCCATACCATTGATAACTGTCGCAAGCATTCCCATATAGTCTCCCTGAACACGGTCAATTCCGTTACTAGCAGCTGAGACACCCCTAAATATATTGCCGCCTCCAATAACTACAGCAACCTCAAGGCCAAGCTCAGTAACCGATTTAATTTCTTTAGCATATTGAGCGATTCTTTTAGGATCAATTCCATAACTTCTGTCACCTAACAACGCTTCACCACTAAGTTTTAGTAATACTCTTTTATAAATCATTAATGTAAATATAGTTAATGATTACAATTAAAATAAAAAAAGAATAGTATTGAATGTTTAAAAAATTAGGATAGACTAACTCTTTTAAAATCTGTAACTGTTAAATTACTATCAATAGATTTAACATAGTTTGCAACACTTTGTTTATTATCTTTAATGTAAGCTTGATTTACCAAGGTGTTATCTTTGAAAAACCTTTTCAATTTACCTTTAGCAATATTATCAAGCATCGCTTCAGGCTTACCTTCTTGCCTAAGCTGATCTTTAGCTATTTCAATTTCTTTTTCAATTGTTTTTTGGTCAACACCATCCTCGTCAAGTGCTATTGGGTTCATGGCAGCTGCTTGCATTGCCACATTTTTCGAAGCTTCTTCAATACCTTCAACAGAGCCTGAAAATCCTACTAAAGTGGCAATTTTGTTTCCAGCGTGAATGTATTTTCCAACATATCCAGCAGAAACTTTTTCAAAGTTACCAATTATCAGTTTTTCTCCAATGACTCCTGTCTGTTGAATTAACTTGTCACTTACACTCATAGAATCAATTTCACAATTTAAAAAATCATCTAATGTTTCATGAGAAATAGCTAATTCAGCAAGTTCATTTGCTAAGGCTACAAATGTTTCGTTTTTAGCGACAAAATCTGTTTCGCAATTAAGGGATACAATAACTCCAGTAGAATTATCTGAACTAACTTTTGCAATTGCAGCTCCTTCAGAAGATTCTCTATTTTGACCTTTTTTTCTTAAAATTTCTATAGCAGCTTCAGTATCGCCATTGGCTTCAACTAAGGCATTTTTACAATCCATTATCCCAGCTCCTGAAATTTTTCTAAGATTGTTTACTTCTGATGCAGTTATTTTTGTCATAATTATTATTCTGTTTTTTTAGAAACTCTTGTTCTTTTCTTTTTTTCTTTTATTTCAGTTTTAACCTCAGCCTTATCATTTGATGATTCATCAGATTTTTTTGAACCTTCTTCTTTTTCTTTTTTAACTTCAGCAACTTCTTTTTCTTTTTTTCTTTCAGACAATCCTTCTTTAATTGCTGATGAAACGTGGTTTAAAACTATATCTATAGATTTAGAGGCATCATCATTTGATGGAATAGCGTAATCAACTTCTCTTGGATCACAATTTGTATCAACCATCGCAAAAATTGGAA
>CABXBY010000011.1 GCA_902510655.1 uncultured Bacteroidota bacterium
CTGTACCACATAGATCAATTGCATTATAATCAGATAAATCAATCTTAATACACAGTTCTAGTAATGCTTCTTTAAAACCTTGCAGTTCCTCCAAAGTAATATTTCTCATCATAAAAATTGTCAAAAATGAACTAATGTGACTATTGTTACACTCTCCTTTTGAAATATTTAATAACACTTCTTTGGCTTCATCTTTAGATAAAGTATTGTGTGAGCTAAGTTTGTTAATTATCTCTTTCATTAATTAATTTTTAACCAATTATTTAGAAGTGCTTTTCCTTCCTCAGTCAATATTGATTCTGGATGAAATTGGACTCCTCTAATATCATAATCCTTATGTTTTAAAGCCATTATTTGTTTGTTTTCATCATAGGCTAAAATTTCAAGACAATCTGGAATAGGTTCCTCTACAACCCAAGAGTGGTATCTTCCCACATTAAGTGGATTTGATAACTTATTGAAAATATAATCTTTCTTTATAATATCGATTTTACTAGCTACGCCATGAAAGACTTCATCAAGATTTTTAAGTTTAGCACCATAAACTTCTGCTATTGCTTGATGACCTAAGCAAACTCCAAGCATTTTTTTAGATTTTCCAAAATGATTAATAATATTTTTTAATTCTCCAGCTTCGTCCGGAATACCTGGTCCTGGAGATAGTACTATGCAATCATATTTCTCAATCTCTCTTAAAGTTACCTCGTCATTTCTTTTGACAGTAACTTCACAATTTAGTTCCTCAAAATAATGAACGAGATTGTAGGTGAAAGAATCGTAATTATCTATAACTATTAATTTCATATTTAGATTTTTTCAGCTAGTTCTAAAGCTTTATTTAAGGCCCCTAGTTTATTATTAATTTCTTGTAATTCACTAACAGGATTAGATTTTGAGACAATACCTGCTCCAGCTTGAAAAATGAGTTCATGATTTTTACTCAAAAAGGATCTTATAATTATAGCATGATTAAAATTACCTTCAAAATCCATAAACCCAAGTGCTCCTCCATAAAACGACCTGTTACAATTTTCATATTCAGAAATTAATTGCATGGCTCTATGTTTTGGAGCCCCTGACAATGTTCCTGCCGGAAATGTATCGGCTGCAATTTGAAGTGTAGATGAATTATTTTTTTTAGTAGCGGTCACCTTGGAAACTAAATGAATAACATGTGAATAAAATTGTATTTCTCTATCTTTTTCAACTGTTACGTTATTGCCATTTCTGCTCAAATCATTTCTTGCTAAATCTACAAGCATCATATGTTCGCTATTTTCTTTTTGATCAATAGCTAATTTTTTAGCTTCAATTGAATCTTTGTTATCATTTCCTGTTCTTATAAAAGTTCCTGCTATTGGATGAATTTCTGCTTTATTATTTTCAACAACAAGTTGAGCTTCAGGTGAACTTCCAAATATTTTATAACTACCATAATCAAAATAAAATAAATAAGGAGAAGGATTTACTGATCTTAAAGCTCTGTATAAATTAAACTCATCACCTTCAAATTTTTGTTTAAACCTTCTTGATAATACTATTTGAAATACATCTCCTCTTTCACAATGTTTTATTCCTTTTTTAACTAAATCTAAATACTCATCATCTTTTAAATTCGATCTTATTTGTCCAGATTTTGAAAAAGGATATTTCGACAATTTATTGGACTTTATATATTCTTCAATTTCATCTAAATTATTTTTTTCATCATAGCTGTGGTGCAGCAAAATAGCTTCGTTATTGAAAACGTTAATTATAATAATATTTGAATAAAATGCATAAAAAATATCTGGAATTTCAACATCATTTTTTTTAGATTCTAATGAAATTTTTTCAAAATGTTTTACTGCATCATAGTTCATGTATCCAATTAAACCGCTCTCGAAAAATTTTGAATCTGACTTTATAGTTTTAAATTTTTTACAAAATAAGTTCAATTCTGAAACAACGTTAATTTGTTTATTAATTTCTTTTTTTTGATTTTTTTTATCAGGAAATGTTTGATTTATTTGATCTCCTTTAACTTTAAATGTTGAAATTGGGTTAAAACACACATATGCATAACTGTTATCGTTAGCTCCATAATCACTACTTTCTAAAAGTATTGAATTAGAAAACTTATCTCTAATTTTTTGATATATACTAACTGGTGTCATTGTATCAGCTAATATTTTTTTTCTAAAAGTTTTTATTTTATACACTATATATGTTTTTAATTAAAAAAGGCTTGTCGATAAACAAGCCTTTTTATATTTGAACAAACTAAAAGATTATCTCGACTTAATTGAAATTAAGTAAACGCCACCAATTAGTATGTGATAATTTTTTAAACATAAATCAAATATATAAACGAAAATTATACATAACAACAAATATTTAATAATTTTATTTTTAAATTAAATATAATAATGGATTTAGATCAAATAAAATGGGCAAGTGAATCTGTTGAGACAAATAATATTATTCTTGACGTTAGGACACCAGAAGAATTTAGTGAAGGTTATATTACTAATGCTACTAATTTAAACATATATGATGCAAATACATTTATGTCCAAAATTCAATCTTACAACAAAGAAAATAACTATTACATATATTGTAAATCTGGGGCTAGAAGTGCACAAGCCTGTCAGATAATGGGTCAATTAGGCTTTAGTAATGTTTATAATCTTCTTGGTGGTATTACAAATTGGAAAGGAGAAATTTCAAAATGATGTTGCGTTTAAGGTATTTTTTTGAAAGACACGGTTATTCAGTTTGTTCAAGATTAGCTGATTGGTTGGGTATGAAGAAAAAAAATGTCAGAATATTTTTTATTTATAGTAGTTTTTTCTCACTTGGATTTGGTTTTTTTTTCTACCTTATTTTAGCTTTTTGGTTAAGAATAAAAGATTTAATCTCAGCAAAAAGATCTTCGGTGTTTGATTTGTAACAAAAAACATTTGAATTATTATTTATTATTTGCATCTTGTTAATCATACTCACACTTAAATAAAACAAATGAAAAAAATATATTTATCGCTTTTGCTAATTTTATCCACTTCACTTTCTTTTTCACAAGAAAAAGGTCTTGATCAAAAAATAGATGAGGCATTTGCTCCAATTTCTGATTTTTTTAGTGAAGTTGTTTTCTTCCAAGTTGGAGGATATCCTTTTGTAATATTTTTACTTGTTGGTAGTGCACTGTTTTTTACTATATATTTTGGATTCCCAAATATCAAGTATTTTTTTACTGCAATTAATGTTGTCAGAGGTAAATACGATGACCATGATAAAAGTGAATCAGATCAATCTGGTGACGGAGAAGTATCTCATTTTCAAGCATTAGCTACAGCAGTTTCTGGAACTGTTGGAAATGGGAATATAGCTGGAGTTGCTTTAGCTATTGCGCTTGGTGGTCCAGGAGCAACTTTTTGGATGATTATATGTGGTTTGTTGGGAATGTCAACAAAATTTGTTGAATGTACTTTAGGTGTTCAATACAGAGATGTTGGAGAGGATGGGACAGTGTATGGAGGACCAATGTATTATTTGACAAAAGGACTTAAGGAAAAAGGTTTCGAAAATTTAGGTAAAATCGCAGCTGTTATTTTTGCAATATGCTGCATTGGAGGTTCTTTTGGTGGCGGAAATGCTGCTCAGTCTAACCAGGCAACTATTGTTGTTAAACAGTTGTTAGGTTTTGAAAGTACAAGTGCTGGAGCTGTCATTGGAGTGATTTTAGCAATTGTTGTTGGTGTGATAATTATCGGTGGTATTAAAAGAATTGCCTCAGTTACTGAAAAAGTAGTTCCGTTTATGGCACTTCTTTATTTATTTGCTTGTTTGTATATTATATTATCAAATTTCACTTTTGTTGATGATGCAATTAGTTTGATTATTTCAGAAGCTTTTAACCCTACTGCAATGGGAGTAGGCGGTGTTATTGGAGTTCTTATGGTTGGTTTTAAAAGAGCTGCATTTTCAAATGAGGCAGGAGCAGGTTCTGCTTCAATTGCACACTCTGCTGTTAAGACAAAGTATTCAGCAAGTGAAGGATTGGTAGCGCTTTTAGAGCCTTTTATTGATACTGTAGTTATTTGTACAATGACTGCTCTTGTTATAATAATATTTAATTTTGGCGGATACTTTGAATATGGGGGAGATGGTTTAGGAACTGTAATGATTGATGGTGTTCCATTTGAAGGAGCAGGAATAACATCTCAGGCCTTTGCCGAGTACATCCCGTTTTCTGATGTGTTCTTGACAATTGCAGTAGTATTATTTGCTGTTTCAACTATGATTTCTTGGTCCTATTATGGTTTACAGTCTTGGAAATTTTTATTTGGAAGAGGAAAAGCAGCTGATTTAACTTATAAGTTATTATTCTGTTTATTTATTGTTATTGGTGCAGCTGCAAGTATGAATTCAATATGGGCATTTTCTGATGCAATGATTTTTGCTATGGTATTTCCAAATATGATTGGACTATACTTTTTATTCCCTGTTGTTAAGGAACAACTTAATAAATATTTGAAAGTTATTAAACAGTAGATTTTATTTATGTTATAAACATAAATTAGCTTAATTTTGGCATTAATTTTGTTATAATATTATTAGAATATTTCAGATAATTTATGAATTTTAATTTAGGCCCAAATAATAATTTAGTAGCTGAGTCTGCTAAATCTTTTGCAAACAAATTTATCAAACCCAATGTGATGGATTGGGATGAGTCTCAATATTTTCCAAAACATTTATTTAAACAAGCGGGAGAGTTTGGTTTTATGGGTATACTTGTTCCTGAATCACTTGGAGGCTCTGGTCTTGGTTATCACGAATATGTGTCTATAATCGAAGAAATTTCTAAAGTTGATCCTTCGATTGGACTCTCAGTTGCTGCTCATAATTCATTATGTACAAACCATATTCTTCTTTTTGGAACCGATTTACAAAAAAAGAAATGGATTCCTAAGTTAGCTTCGGGAAATCATCTTGGTGCTTGGGGTTTGACAGAAAATAATTCTGGTTCGGATGCTAGCGGTATGTCTTCAACAGCAGTTAAAGATGGTAAAAATTGGGTTCTAAATGGAACGAAAAATTTTATCACTCACGGAATTTCTGGAGATATTGCAGTTGCAATTTTTAGAACTGGAGAAAAAGGTCAAAAAAGAAACGCAACAGCTTTTGTTATTGAAAGAGGAACAAAAGGATTTGGTTCTGGAAAAAAAGAAAATAAGCTGGGTATGAGAGCTTCTGAAACTGCAGAAATGATATTTGACAATTGTATTATTAGTGATGAGAATAGATTAGGAGAAGTTGGAGATGGGTTTATTCAATCAATGAAAATCTTAGATGGCGGAAGGATATCGATTGCAGCACTTTCTCTTGGAATTGCGAAAGGTGCTTTTAATGCGGCTCTTAAATACTCTAAAGAACGTGTCCAATTTGGAAAACCTATCAGTTCTTTTCAAGGAATTTCATTTAAATTGGCTGAAATGGCTACGGAAATTGAGGCTTCTGAATTATTAATACATAAGGCTTCATTTGAAAAAAACAATAATAGACCGATGACAAAATTAAGTGCTATGTGTAAAATGTATGCATCTGAAGTTTGTGTTAGGGTAGCTAATGAGTCTGTACAAATCCATGGTGGATATGGCTATATCAAAGAATTTCCTGCTGAAAAGTTTTACAGAGATTCTAAACTTTGTACAATTGGAGAAGGAACAACAGAAATTCAAAAATTAGTCATATCCAGAAATATTTTAAAATAATTTCCCAGTAAATAAAAAATGTTTTTATATTTGCTGCCTATTAAAAAGATATATGTTAATTATTCCAATTAAAGAAGGTGAAAATATCGACAGAGCTTTAAAGAGATTTAAACGTAAATTCGATAGAACAGGAGCTATGAAAAGTTTAAGATCTAGACAAGCTTTTATCAAACCTTCAGTAAGAAATAGAGACAAGATCAAAAAAGCTTCTTATGTTCAGGGCTTAAGAGATCTTGAAAATATTTAATCTTTCCAAATTTTTTACTTTAATTGCCTAACTTTACGTTAAGTAGGCTAGATGTATTTATCAAACTTTTTTGATTACTTATCTAAAGAGAAAAATTTCTCAAATAACACTGTTGTAGCTTATAGAAAAGATCTTGAAACATTTAAATTGTTCTGCCTAGATCATTATGAAATAAGTAATATTTCAAAAATAACCTACCCAATTATAAGGGATTGGATTATTAATCTTTCTGAAAAAAATCTTTCTCCATTAACTATTAATCGAAAAATATCCTCTTTAAATAAATACTATGATTTTTTGTTGAAAACTCAAGTGAATAAAGTTTCTCCACTAAAAAATCATAAAAGATTAAAAGTTCAAAAAAAGTTAATAATCCCATTTTCTGAGGATGAAGTTTTTAAAGTTATTGATGTTTTTAGCAACGACTTTGAAGGAAAAAGAAATTTATTAATTGTCGACACTCTTTACTCTACAGGTATTAGAAGAGACGAACTTATAAACATCAAATTAAATGATGTTTTTTTAAGTGAGAATTTAATTAAAGTATTGGGTAAAAGAAATAAAGAAAGGTTAGTTCCAGTACTTAGCAATTTAAATAAACGAATACAAGATTATCTAAGTCTTCGTAAGGAAGTTAGTTCAAATAGTTCATGTCTTTTTATAACAAATAAAGGGAAATCGATAGGTCCTTCTTTAGTTTACAGAGTTGTAAAAAAATATTTTTCTAAAGTTTCGACAAAAGTAAAAACTAGTCCACATGTCTTAAGACATTCCTTTGCAACTCATATGCTAAATAATGGTGCTGACATAAATAGTATAAAAGAAATAATGGGGCATTCAAGTCTTGCCTCCACTCAAATTTATACTAAAATTAAGCTCCCAAAAATTATAAATGACTATAAGAAAAATCATCCAAGAGAAAGAAAAAAGTAATCATTTTATTTTTTTTTAAAAATTAGTATTTTTCTTTTGATTCAAAAAAAATAAATCAATACATTTGCCATCCATTAATTGGAAAAGCCGATGTAGCTCAGCTGGCTAGAGCAGCTGATTTGTAATCAGCAGGTCGTGGGTTCGAGTCCCTCCATCGGCTCTTAGTTCTTTAAAATAATGGGGAGATACTCAAGCGGCCAACGAGGGCAGACTGTAAATCTGCTGTTTTTAACTTCGCAGGTTCGAATCCTGCTCTCCCCACTAATTATTTAAGCGAGAGTAGCTCAGTTGGTAGAGCGTCAGCCTTCCAAGCTGAATGTCGCCGGTTCGAACCCGGTCTCTCGCTCAAATTTTCTGCCGGTGTAGCTCAGGGGTAGAGCGTTTCCTTGGTAAGGAAGAGGTCACGAGTTCAAATCTCGTCATTGGCTCTTCAAAAATTCATTAAAATAAAATTCTTTAAACAAACTGCTTACAATAGCAGTTTTAGGTTAATGTTTAAATTATTATATATTTAAGAATCTAAATTAATACTCAAAATTTATCATGAAATTATTTTTTAAATCTTCAATTCTATCACTTTTATTTCTTGCAGTAACTCAATTAAGTCCAGCTCAGCTAAAAAAAACAGCATCGGTAGAAGGCATTACGGAATATGTATTAGATAATGGTATGAAAGTACTTTTGTTCCCTGATAATTCCTCTCAGACTATAACTGTAAATGTTACTTATTTGGTTGGCTCTCGTCATGAAGGGTATGGTGAAAAAGGGATGGCTCACTTACTGGAACATCTTGTTTTTAAAGGAACGCCTTCACACAAAGATATTCCTAATGAATTGACAGAACGTGGTGCACGTGCTAACGGAACTACTTGGTATGATCGCACCAATTATTACGAAACATTTAATGCAACTGATGATAATTTGGAATGGGCATTAGATTTGGAGTCTGATAGAATGATGAATTCTTATATAGCAAAGGAGGATCTTGAATCAGAATTTAGCGTAGTACGTAATGAGTTTGAAAGCGGAGAAAATTCACCCTCCAGAACACTTTCTCAAAAAGTAATTCGCGCAGCTTATATGTGGCATAATTATGGAAATTCAACCATTGGCAATCGTTCCGACATTGAGCGTGTGCCAATTGCAAATCTGAAAGCATTTTATAAGAAATATTACCGACCAGATAACGCTGTATTAATGATTACAGGAAAGATCGATGATAAACGTACCTTGGAATTAGTTGAGAAATATTTTGGTCCTCTCAAGAATCCATCAATAAAGCTGACTGAAGTTCCAACTGTAGAGCCAGCTCAAGATGGTGAAAAGCGTGTTGAATTAAATCGAGTAGGTGATTTGCAATTGTTGATGGCATTATACCATTCACCTGCAGGATCAGATGCAGATTATTCAGCTTTAACTTTGGCTCAAAACGTTTTAAACGACGCGCCGTCTGGAAGACTTTATAAAGCTTTGGTAGAAACACAAATGGCTTCTAGTGTATATGCATCGAATCCATTTACCAAAGAACCAGGATATATTAATTTTAATGTTAGTGTTCCATCTGAAAAATCACTTTCTGACGCAGAAAAAACCTTATTAAGTGTGTTGGATGATTTAAAAGATAACCCAATTACTTTAGACGAATTGAAGCGTGCTCGTGCAAATATCATGAAGCAATTAGATCAGCTTAGTCGAAACTCTGGATATATGGGAACTTATATGAGTGAATTCATCGGAGCAGGGGATTGGCGTTTAGCATTTATTCACCGAGATCGCATTGAAAATACAACAGTTGAAGAAGTTAATGCAGCAGTTCAGAAATATTTTATTCCTACCAATCGTACAATTGGAAATTTTATTCCAACGGACAAGCCAGAACGTGTGGAGATTTTACACACAGAAGGATTGGCTGAAATGGTAGCAAACTACAAAGGTAAAGTCGCTATGGACGTTGGTGAAGATTTCGATGTTAACTATGATAATATTCAAAACCGTTTGGATAGCGGAGTTTTACCAAAATCTGGTATTGAATATGGATTTATAAGTAAAGCGAATCGTGGTGAAACAGTAAACTTATCTTTTGTGATGAGATCGGGAAATGTAAATGACTATATGAATAAGGGGATGACAGCTGGATTTGTGGCAAATTTGCTTAACAAGGGAACGCAATCAAGATCACGTCAAGACATTGAAGATGAGTTGAGTGCTATTAGTTCGTCTGTTGGTTTCAGTGGAAGTAATGGTAGAGTTTATGCTAATGTTTCTTCAACTAAAGAACACTTGCCTGCTGCTCTTAGAATTATGACAGACATGCTTAAAAATCCAAAATTTGAATTTAGTGAATTGGATAAAATTAAAACACAACGTTTGGCTGGCCTGGAAAGCAGTGCTTCTGATCCTCAATTTGTAGCGGTTCAACGTATGCAACAAATCAATCAGTTTTACTCAAAAGGTCATCCTAATTATATTCCTAATATTGATGAACAGATAGCAATGATTAAGGAGGTGAGTGTAGAGAGTATACAATCTTTTTACGATGAGTATTATGGCGTTTCGAATAAAGCTTCTTTAGTAGCTATTGGAAGTATGGATGTTAACGTGATTAAAACTTATTTTGAGAACAATTTTTCAGATTTTAAATCCGACAAACCATTTTCAGTAATTGCAAATCCATTTAAACAAAATATTGCAGCTAATGAAAATATAATTACACCTGATAAGAAAAATGCTTTTACTGTAGGTATGTTATCTGCTAAAACAACTGAAACTGGTACGGATAATGCTGCACTTCAAGTAGCGGGAATTATTTTTGGCGGTGGGTTTTTGAACTCAAGAGTTGCTACCCGTTTAAGACAGCAAGATGGTGTGAGTTATGGTGCTGGTGCTCAGGTTAGTATTGACAGTGATCCAGATGATAAAAACTCGGCTTTGATCATCTATGCTATTTATGCACCTATGAACGCTGAGAAGGTTCAGGTTGGTTTTAAAGAAGAGTTAGAACGTTTTATTAATGATGGTATAACTCAAGAAGAATTGGATAGTGCCACAAAAGGTTGGGTTCAAGGACAGACAGTTTCCAGAGCTAAAGACAATGAGTTGTCATCATTGATTAATAACAACCTTTATTTTGAAAGAGATATGGCTTTTTACGCTGCGCTTGAATCTCAGGTTAGTTCATTAACAGTAGAAAAAGTAAATGCTGTTATTAAGAAGTATTTTAAATCACTTGATCAATGGACGGTGGTAAATGGAGGAGATTTTCAATAGATTGCTATATTTGATTGTAATTATTTAAACAATGATAAATTGGCATAAAAAGCAAGTAGAAAGAACTTTAAAAAGTTGGGGTTTTTCAAATTACCAGGCTTATTGGATTTCTTTTACAAAAGGGTTAATAATTGGCGGATTAATTGTTTATTTTTTTATTTAAAATAAAAGTCCATTTATTCCAAATATTAATTATACATTCGCAACGTTGATTTCCCAATCAACATGTATTAAAAGTTCAAGAGTTTTATGGTCATTATTCTTGAGCTTTTTTTATTTTCTATAATTGTTTCTATTTCGATTTGACCTTCCTTTATTTCTGTTAAAGTTATTTCTGTTTTTTTGTTTAGCAGGCTCTGGAACTGCATTTGGATCAGGCTCAAATCCTTGTTTAATTTTTGAAGGAATTCTAAGATTTACTAGCTTTTCAATATCTTTTAAATATTGTTTTTCATCAATACAAACAAGTGAAATTGCCTCACCTTTTGCTCCAGCTCTTCCTGTTCTTCCAATTCTATGTACGTAGTCTTCAGGAATGTTAGGTAACTCAAAATTTATAACATGCGGCAATAGCGGAATATCCAATCCTCTTGCTGCAATATCAGTAGCAACTAGTATTTCTACAGAACCGTCCTTAAAACCAGCTAGTGCTCTTGTTCTTGCTCCCTGACTTTTGTTCCCGTGAATTGCAGCAGCAGATATATCTGCTTTAATCATTTTTTTACAAAGATTATTCGCACCGTGTTTTGTTCTTGTAAAAACTAAAACTTGTTTCCAATTACCCTCTTTTATTAATTGAATAATAAGACTTGATTTTTTGTTCTTGTCTACATTATACACATATTGAACAATAGCTTCAACCGTTGTGTTTTGAGGAGAAGTTTCTACCATTGCAGGATCATTTAAAATTCCTTTTGCTAATCTTTTAATTTCTTTAGAAAAGGTGGCGGAAAAAAGTAGGTTTTGTCTTTTACTTGGCAATAAGTTCATTATTTTATTAATGTCTCTTTGAAAGCCCATATCTAACATTCTATCAGCTTCGTCTAAAACTAATATTTCTACATTTCGTAACGATAATAATCGTTGATTTTCAAGATCTAACAAACGGCCGGGCGTTGCAATTAAAATATCAATACCGCTTCTTATTTTAGAAACTTGTGGTTTTTGATTAACTCCGCCAAAAATAACTGTAGACCTTAGTTCTAAATGTCTACTGTATTCTATTACATTGTCATAAATTTGAGCTGCAAGTTCTCTTGTAGGAGTTAATATTAATGCTTTAATTTTCCTATGATTCGAGTTTGATTGTTTTGATAGAATCTGTAATAACGGTAGTGTGAAGCCAGCTGTTTTACCTGTTCCTGTTTGCGCTGATGCTAAAACATCTTTTCTTCTAAGAATAAGTGGAATTGCTTTTTCTTGAATTGGAGAGGGGTCAGTATATCCTTTCTCATTGACTGCTTTTAAAAGTGAAGGCATTAAGCCAAGTTCGTTAAATTTCATAGGCATTAAAACAGAAATATCTGCTTTGATTTTTGTTTTTTTCTTTACTATCAATAAAGATTTAAAAAAAATATTTTTTGCAAACATAAAGTTTTCTGGTATAAAATTTGTTAGATTAACCATGAATTAAATTTATTAAATTTATATAATGAAAAATTACATATTAATTCTGTGTACAATATTAATATCTTCTTGCCAATATGAGGATTACGACGACAGTAAAGTTATTGACTCTCCTCTGGCAACTTGTATTGATGGTTATGCCAAAATCCCTGGCACTGACTTTGAATATTCTTGTCTTAATTATGACTTAATGGGACGTATAACACTTGAGGAAATGGATGCAGTGGCTGGTAATGATTGTTGGGGCTGGACCGATTCAACAACTGGAAGAGAATATGCAATTATGGGAGTAAATAACGGTACTGCCTTTATAGATATTACTGACTCTACATCTCCTATTTATCTTGGCAAACTTCCAACCTCAACAGTTGATAGTTCTTGGAGAGACATAAAGGTTTACAATGATCATGCTTACATTGTTAGTGAAGCCCAAGATCATGGTTTACAAGTATTTAATTTATCTAAGTTAAGAGGAGTTGAATCAAAGCAAATTTTCTCTGCTGATTATATTGATAATTCATTTGGACAAGCTCATAATATTGCAATTAATGAAGACTTAGGATATGCTTACATTGCTGGTTCATGCTATGATCCTCCGTGTAAATCAGACAGATCTAATAGTAAAGGTTTGTATGTTTTTGATTTATCAAATCCATTAAATCCAGAAGTTGTTACAGAGTTGCCAAGTTTTGGGTACAGTCACGATGCTCAAATAGTAACATATAAAGGACCAGATCAGGACTATGTTGGAAAAGAAATTTATATTGGAAGCAATGAAAATAGAGTGGATATTATTGATGTTACAAACAAATTAGAACCAAATCTTATTAGTGCTTTTTTATATGATCATCAATATACTCATCAGTCATGGCTTACAAACGATCATAAGTATGCTTTGCTTGGAGATGAATTAGATGAACTTGATTCAGAATATGAATTAAAAGCTGATGCCAAAACAAGAACAGTAATAATAGATTTAAGTGATTTAGATAATCCAATTTTACATCATAATTATGAAGCAGAAACAAAAGCTATTGATCATAATGGGTATGTAAATGGAACTGAATTTTTTCTTGCAAGTTACACAGCTGGTCTTAGAGTTTTGGATGTTTTAAATATTGATCAAAAAAGTATATCTGAGTTAGGGTTTTTTAACACGTTTCATGATCATAGTGATCATGATCATGGGTTGCCAAAATTAACAACAATAAAAAATCAAGATCCTGGAGGTGATCATAGCGGAAAAAAGGGTAATAGTGAGGCTTTTAATGGAGCGTGGAGTGTATATCCTTATTTCAAAAGCGAAAACATAATTATTAGCGATATTAATTCTGGATTATTTGTTGTAAAAAAACAGAACTAACCTAATTTTTTATCATTAAAAATTTTATTCGTTTCACTTTAGTAACTTTATACGAAAAAAAAATTAAAACATTTAATATTTTAAGATAAAATTTATATATTTGCACGCATTTTAAAAGTAATAAAACAATATATCATATGGCTAAGGAAACATTTGATCGTTCGAAACCCCATTTAAATATCGGGACAATCGGACACGTAGATCACGGAAAAACTACCCTAACTGCTGCTATTACTAAAGTATTAGCTGACGCAGGTTTATCTGAAGTAAAGAGTTTTGACCAAATTGACAACGCTCCTGAAGAAAAAGAAAGAGGGATAACAATTAACACTTCTCACGTTGAGTACCAAACAGCAAATCGTCATTATGCGCACGTTGACTGTCCTGGTCACGCGGATTATGTTAAAAACATGGTAACAGGTGCCGCTCAAATGGATGGTGCAATTCTTGTAGTTGCAGCTTCTGACGGACCAATGCCACAAACAAGAGAACACATACTTCTAGGAAGACAAGTTGGAATTCCAAGAATTGTTGTTTTCTTAAACAAGGCTGACCAAGTCGACGATGAAGAATTATTAGAACTTGTTGAAATGGAAGTTAGAGACTTACTAAACTTCTACGAATATGATGGTGACAATGGACCAGTAATTTTAGGTTCTGCACTTGGAGCTCTTAATGGAGAACAAAAGTGGGTTGACACTGTTATGAAATTAATGGAATCTGTTGATAGCTGGATTGAACTTCCTCAAAGAGAGGTTGATAAAGATTTTTTAATGCCAGTTGAAGATGTATTTTCTATTACAGGTAGAGGTACTGTTGCAACAGGTAGAATTGAAACTGGTGTAGCTAACACTGGAGATGCTGTAGATATCATTGGAATGGGAGCTGAGAAATTATCTTCTACTGTTACTGGTGTTGAAATGTTTAGAAAAATTTTAGACAGAGGTGAAGCTGGTGATAACGTAGGTATCTTATTGAGAGGTGTTGAAAAAACAGATATCTCAAGAGGTATGGTTATTTGTAAACCAGGTTCAGTTAAACCACATGACAAATTTGAAGCTGAAGTATATATTTTAAAGAAAGAAGAGGGTGGAAGACACACTCCATTTCATAATAACTATAGACCACAATTTTATGTAAGAACAACTGACGTAACTGGAAATATTGTTCTTCCTAAAGGAGTAGAAATGGTAATGCCTGGAGATAACTTAACTATTACTGTTGAGCTTATTTCTCCTATTGCTTGTAGCGTTGGATTAAGATTCGCTATTAGAGAAGGTGGTAGAACTGTGGGTGCTGGTCAGGTTACTAAAATTTTATAATACAATATTAATTAATCCGTAAAAGGTATCTACATTAAGTGGATGCCTTTTGTGGCTATAAATCTTTGGTGTTAATAACATCATTAACGGAGAGACGGGTTTAGCTCAGTTGGTAGAGCACTGGTCTCCAAAACCAGGTGTCGGGAGTTCGAGCCTCTCAACCCGTGCAAATTAAGAGTTATGAATATAGTTTCATATATAAAGGAGTCTTTTTCAGAGTTAAAGGAACATGTTTCATGGACTGCTCTACCCGAACTATCTAATCTTACAGTTGTAGTGCTTTTATTTTCTATAATATTTGCTGCACTGATATGGGTTGCAGATAGTATTTTATCACAAATTATTAAATTTTATTTTGATTTTATAAATTAAATTATGTCTGAAGAAATTGTCGACTTAAAAAAGTGGTATGTTGTAAGGGCTGTAAGTGGTCAAGAAAATAAAATTCGTGATTACATGGATTCTGAAATAAATCGTTTAGGATTTAAGGACTTTGTTGAAGATATATTAGTACCAACTCAAAAAGTTGTTCAGATTAGGAAGGGAAAAAAAATTAATAAAGAAAAAGTTTATTTTCCAGGCTATATAATGATAAAAGCTAATTTAACTGGTGAAATCCCTCACATTATTAAGGCACTTCCCAACGTTATTGGTTTTTTAGGGGAAACTAAAGGTGGTGATCCAATTCCATTGAGAACTGCTGAAGTAAATCGAATGTTAGGTAAGGTTGATGAATTGTCAACTGAAAGTGAAAGTGTGTCGATTCCGTTTGAAATCGGTGAAAATATTAAAGTAATTGATGGACCTTTCAATGGTTTCAATGGAGCTATTGAAAAAGTAAATCAAGAAAAAAGAAAGTTAGAAGTAATGGTGAAGATTTTCGGCAGAAAAACTCCACTTGAACTTTCTTACATGCAAGTTGAGAAAATATAAATGTTACATATAAATCATTTCTTAGATAGCTTCCAATTGTTTAAGAGATAATAAATATTAATAATGGCTAAAGAAATACACAAAGTACTAAAATTACAAATTAGAGGAGGTGCTGCAAATCCATCACCACCTGTTGGTCCTGCTTTAGGAGCAGCTGGTGTTAATATTATGGAATTTTGTAAGCAATTTAACTCAAGAACTCAAGATAAACCTGGAAAAATTTTGCCTGTAGCAATTACAGTTTTCAAAGATAAATCTTTTGAATTTGTTGTTAAAACTCCGCCAGCAGCCGTTCAGCTTTTGGAAGCAGCTAAAATTAAAAAGGGATCTGGAGAACCAAATCGTAGTAAAGTTGCTACGGTATCTTGGGATCAAGTTAAAGCAATTTCCGAAGATAAAATGGTTGACTTAAATGCTTTTACTGTTGAATCTGCTATGAAAATGGTAGCCGGTACAGCAAGATCAATGGGTATTAAAGTCAAAGGTCAAGCTCCTTTTTAATTTTTAATAAAATAAGATTATGACAAAAATTACAAAAAAACGTAAAGACGCTCTATCTAAATATGATAATTCAAAAACATATTCTCTTGAAGAAGCTTCTTCTGTTATAAAAGAAATTTCCAATGTTAATTTCGATCCTTCGATTGATTTGGCAGTAAGATTAGGAGTAGATCCTAGAAAAGCTGATCAAAATGTAAGAGGGATTGTTACCCTTCCTCATGGTACAGGTAAAGATGTTAAAGTTTTAGCTTTAGTAACACCTGACAAGGAGAAAGAAGCTTTAGAGGCTGGTGCTGATTTTGTTGGTTTGGACGAGTATCTCCAAAAAATAAAAGATGGTTGGACTAATGTAGACGTAATTATTACAATGCCAAGTGTTATGGGTAAGCTAGGTCCTTTAGGAAGAGTATTGGGTCCTAGAGGTTTAATGCCAAATCCAAAAACAGGTACTGTAACAATGGATATTGCCAAAGCAGTTAATGATGTAAAATCTGGTAAAATTGATTTTAAGGTTGATAAAACTGGTATCATTCATGCTTCAATCGGCAAAACTTCTTTTGATGCTGACAAAATTTATGGAAACTCACTTGAGCTAATTCAAAATATAATTAAGCTTAAACCTAGTTCTTCTAAAGGAACTTACGTTAAAAGTATTTCTATGTCTAGTACTATGAGCCCAGGAATTAATATTGATACTAATATTTAGTAAAAAAAAATAAAATGACAAGAGAAGAAAAATCTAATGTGATAAAAAAGTTGACTGCTGAATTAGCAGAAAATACCAATGTTTACATGACAGATGTTTCCGGTCTAAATGCTAATGAAACAAGTAAATTAAGAAGAGCATGTTTTAAAGCAGGTATTAAACTTTCAGTTGTTAAAAACACTTTGCTTTCAAAAGCGATGGAATCATCTGAAAGAGACTTTGGGAATTTAAATGAAGTGTTAGTTGGTAATACAGCTTTAATGTATTCTGAAGTCGGGAATACACCTGCTAAATTGATAAAACAATTTAGAAAAAAATCTGATAAACCACTACTTAAAGGAGCTTCAATTGAAGATTCTGTTTATGTTGGTGATGATCAGGTTGAATTTTTAGCTAATATTAAATCTAAAGAAGAATTAATTGGAGAAGTAATTACAATATTACAATCACCAGCTAAAAATGTTATATCCGCTTTACAATCAAGTGGATCAATATTATCGGGAGTATTAAAAACACTTTCAGAAAAAAACGAAAATTAATAATAACAATAATAAATATTTAAAAAATGGCAGATTTAAAAGATTTTGCAGAACAATTAGTTAACCTAACAGTAAAAGAAGTTAATGAGTTAGCTGATATCCTAAAAGACGAATACGGAATTGAACCAGCAGCAGCAGCAGTAGCTGTAGCAGGTCCAGCAGCAGGTGGAGACGCTGAAGCAGCTGAAGAAAAAACAGAATTTGATGTTGTTTTAACCGCAGCAGGTGGTTCTAAACTAGCTGTAGTTAAGCTTGTTAAGGAATTAACTGGTTTAGGTTTAAAAGAAGCTAAAGAATTAGTTGACAATGCTCCAAGTAATATTAAAGAAGCAGTTTCAAAAGACGAAGCTGAAGGCTTTAAAAAATCACTTGAAGAAGCTGGTGCTGAAGTTGAATTAAAATAATTAATTCAACTTTAGTTTAAGTTTTGAGCTTTGGGCATTGCCCATTGCACTATTTTTTTATGTTCTTTAACCTAAATTGTTTTAAATGTATAGTACTATTAATAGATTAAATTTTGCATCAGCTACAGATATTCCTGATTATCCTGATTTTCTTGATATTCAAATAAAATCATTTAGCGATTTTTTTCAACTTGAGACAAAATCTGATGAAAGAACCGATGAAGGTCTTTTTAATACCTTCATGGAAAATTTCCCAATTTCAGATTCTCGAAATCAATTCGTTTTAGAATTTTTAGATTATTTTGTAGATCCTCCAAGATATTCGATACAAGAGTGTATTGAAAGAGGATTAACACATAGTGTTCCCTTAAAAGCGAGGTTAAAACTTTATTGTACTGATGAAGAACATGAAGATTTTGAAACTATTGTTCAAGATGTGTATTTAGGTGTTATTCCTTACATGACACCAAGTGGAACTTTTATTATTAATGGTGCCGAGAGGGTAGTTGTTTCACAGTTACATAGATCTCCTGGTGTCTTTTTTGGTCAGTCATTCCACGCAAATGGTACCAAGTTATATTCTGCAAGAGTAATACCTTTTAAAGGTTCATGGATTGAATTTGCGACTGACATCAATAGTGTGATGTATGCTTACATTGATAGAAAGAAAAAATTACCCGTAACTACTCTTTTAAGAGCCATTGGATTTGAAAGAGACAAGGACATATTAGAAATTTTTGATTTAGCTGAAGAAGTTAAAGTATCAAAATCCGGGTTAAAAAAGTGTTTAGGAAGAAAGCTAGCTGCTAGAGTTCTAAACTCATGGTTTGAAGATTTTGTTGATGAAGATACTGGAGAAGTTGTTTCTATTGAAAGAAATGAGATAATTTTAGATAGAGAAACAATAATTGATAAAGATAATATAGAAGAGATATTAGCGACTAATACTCAAACTGTGTTATTACATAAAGTTGATGGACAACTTTCTGATTATGCAATAATTCACAATACTCTTCAAAAAGATCCTACGAACTCTGAAAAGGAAGCAGTTGAACATATTTACAGACAATTAAGAAATGCTGAGCCGCCTGATGAGGAAACAGCAAGAGGAATAATTGATAAATTATTTTTCTCTGACCAAAGATATAACTTAGGTGAAGTTGGTAGATATAGAATGAATAAAAAATTAGGTCTTAATATTGATATGGAGATGCTAGTTTTAACTAAAGAAGATATTATAACTATCATAAAATATTTAATTGAATTAATCAATTCTAAAGCTGAAATTGATGATATTGATCACCTATCTAACAGAAGAGTTAGAACAGTCGGTGAACAGTTATCATCTCAATTTGGAGTTGGTCTTTCAAGAATGGCTAGAACCATAAGAGAAAGAATGAATGTCAGAGACAATGAGGTTTTTACACCTATTGATTTGATTAATGCTAAAACTTTGTCTTCTGTTATTAATTCATTTTTTGGGACTAATCAGTTATCTCAATTTATGGATCAAACCAATCCATTGGCTGAGATAACACACAAAAGAAGGTTATCTGCTTTAGGTCCTGGAGGACTATCAAGAGAAAGAGCTGGTTTTGAAGTAAGAGATGTACATTACACTCATTATGGAAGGTTATGCCCAATTGAGACTCCAGAGGGTCCTAATATTGGTTTAATATCCTCTCTTGGTGTTTTTGCAAAAGTTAATAATTTAGGTTTTATAGAAACTCCTTACAGAAAAGTAGAAAACGGAGTTGTTGACCTTAAAAATCACAGATATTTAAGTGCTGAAGAAGAAGAAGGTATGTTAATTGCTCAAGCAAATATTCCTAAAGATAAGGATGGTAAAATTCTTTCAGAAAAGGTTATTGCAAGACAAGAAGCAGATTATCCAGTTATAGATCCTGCTGATGTTAATTATACAGATGTTGCACCTAATCAAATCGCATCTATTTCTGCATCACTTATTCCTTTTTTAGAGCATGATGATGCTAACAGAGCGTTAATGGGATCAAACATGATGAGACAATCTGTTCCTTTATTACGTCCAGAATCCCCAATTGTGGGTACTGGACTAGAAAGACAGGTAGCTTCGGATTCCAGAGTATTAATAAATGCTGATTTTGATGGAAAGGTTATTTATGTAGATTCTCAGAAAATTTCTATTAAGTATAATCTTACTGAGGAACAAAAACTAACTAGTTTTGATAATGATGAAAAAACATATTCCTTAGTAAAATTTAGAAAAACTAATCAAGGTACTTGTATTAACTTAAAACCAATTGTTGTAAAAGGTGATAAAGTTGTAAAGGGCCAAGTTTTATGTGAAGGTTATGCTACTCAAAACGGTGAATTAGCTTTAGGAAGAAATTTAAAAGTTGCATTTATGCCCTGGAAGGGATATAATTTTGAAGATGCTATTGTAATTTCTGAAAAAGTTGTCAGAGATGATGTTTTTACTTCATTACACATTGATGAATATTCAATTGATGTTAGAGATACTAAACTGGGAATGGAAGAACTTACGAACGATATTCCTAATGTAAGTGAAGAAGCCACTTCTGATTTAGATGAAAATGGAATGATTAGAGTTGGAGCTGAAGTTAAACCTGGAGATATTTTAATCGGTAAAATTACACCAAAAGGTGAATCTGATCCAACACCAGAAGAAAAATTATTAAGAGCTATTTTTGGTGATAAAGCTGGTGATGTTAAAGATGCTTCGTTAAAAGCACCTCCATCTTTAAATGGTATAGTTGTTAATAAAAAATTATTTACAAGACCAATAAAAGATAAAAGAAAAAGATCAGAGGACAAAGATCTTTTAATTGAGTTAGGTAAGACTTATGACATTAAATTTGAACAACTTAAAAAATCATTAATTGAGAAATTATATAATATTTTAAGTGGAAAGACTTGTCAAGGTGTATTTAATGATTTAGAAGAAGAAGTTTTGCCTAAGGGTAAAAAATATTCTTTAAAAATGTTAAATCAGGTTGAAGAGTATACTCACTTAGTCTCAGGTCAATGGACAGTTGACAAAAAAGTAAACTCATTAGTTTTGACTCTTTTGCACAACTACAAAATAAAAGAAAACGATCTTCAAGGAATGCTTAGAAGAGAGAAGTTTACTATTTCTGTTGGAGACGAGCTTCCCCCAGGAATTTTAAAATTAGCCAAAGTGTATATAGCCAAGAAAAGAAAACTTAAAGTTGGTGATAAAATGGCAGGTAGACATGGTAACAAAGGTATTGTTGCTAGAATTGTTAGACAAGAAGACATGCCGTTCTTAGAAGATGGAACTCCAGTAGACATTGTACTTAATCCACTTGGCGTACCATCGAGAATGAATATTGGTCAAATTTATGAAACTGTTTTAGGTTGGGCTGGTCAAAAATTAGGAAGAAAATTCTCAACTCCAATTTTTGATGGTGCTACTTTAGATCAAATTAATGAATTAACTGAAGAAGCCGGTGTTCCTCAATTTGGACACACTCACTTGTATGATGGTGGAACTGGAAAAAGGTTTGATCAAGCAGCGACTGTTGGTGTAATATATATGCTTAAGTTAGGTCACATGGTTGATGATAAAATGCATTCAAGATCTATTGGGCCATATTCTTTAATTACTCAGCAACCACTTGGTGGTAAGGCTCAATTTGGAGGTCAAAGATTTGGAGAAATGGAAGTTTGGGCACTAGAAGCTTATGGAGCTTCAAGTACTCTACAAGAAATTTTAACAATTAAATCAGATGACGTACAAGGTAGAGCAAAAGCTTATGAAGCAATCGTAAAAGGTGATACTATGCCAGATCCTGGACTCCCAGAATCATTTAACGTATTGATGCATGAACTTAAAGGTCTAGGATTAGATATTAGATTAGAAGAATAATAAAATAAAAACTCATTATGTCTAGAAAAATTGAAATTAATAAATCTCAAAAATTCTCAAAAATATCAATTGGATTAGCATCTCCTGAAACTATATTAGGTAACTCAAGAGGTGAGATTCTAAAACCAGAAACTATTAATTACAGAACTCATAAACCTGAGAGAGATGGTTTATTTTGTGAAAGAATTTTTGGTCCTGTCAAAGATTTTGAATGCGCATGTGGAAAATATAAAAGAATAAGATATAAAGGAATTATTTGTGATAGATGTGGAGTTGAAGTAACTGAAAAAAAGGTTAGAAGAGACAGAGTTGGTCACATTGATTTAGTAGTTCCAGTTGCTCATATATGGTACTTTAGGTCTTTGCCTAACAAAATAGGTTACTTGTTAGGTCTTCCTTCCAAGAAACTGGATATGATTATTTACTATGAAAGATATGTAGTAATTCAACCAGGACTTGCAGTAAATGCTGAAGGTGAACCTGTTAGTAAAATGGATTATTTAACTGAAGAGGAATACATAACTATTACAGATAATATTCCACCTGAAAATCAATTTTTAGATGATGAAGATCCAAATAAGTTTATTGCTAAAATGGGTGCGGAATGTTTAATAGAGTTACTTTCAAGAATAGATCTTAATGAATTATCTTACGAGTTAAGACATAAAGCTAATACAGAGACTTCTAAACAAAGAAAAATGGAAGCTCTTAAAAGACTTCAAGTTGTTGAATCATTTAAAGAGTCTAATTTAAATAGAGAAAATAAACCAGAGTGGATGATTTTAAAGGCAATCCCTGTTATTCCACCTGAACTTAGACCGTTGGTTCCCTTGGACGGGGGAAGATTTGCAACTTCTGATTTAAATGATTTGTACAGAAGAGTAATTATAAGAAATAATAGGTTAAAAAGATTAGTTGAAATAAAAGCTCCTGAAGTAATTTTAAGAAATGAAAAGAGGATGCTTCAAGAATCTGTTGATTCACTTTTTGATAATACAAGAAAATCTTCTGCTGTTAAAACTGATGCTAATAGACCATTAAAATCTCTTTCTGATTCTTTAAAAGGAAAACAGGGTAGATTCCGTCAAAACCTTCTTGGAAAAAGAGTAGATTATTCTGCTAGATCTGTTATTGTTGGTGGACCGGAGTTAAAATTATTTGAATGTGGTTTACCTAAAAACATGGCAGCTGAGCTATATAAACCTTTTATAATTAGAAAATTAATTGAAAGAGGAATTGTTAAAACAGTTAAATCTGCGAAAAAAATTATAGATAGACGAGAGCCTTTAGTTTGGGATATTTTAGAAAATGTTTTAAAAGGACATCCTGTTCTTTTAAATAGAGCTCCTACTTTACACAGGTTAGGAATTCAAGCTTTTCAACCAATACTTATTGAAGGTAAAGCTATTCAAGTTCATCCATTAGTTTGTACAGCTTTTAATGCTGATTTCGATGGTGATCAAATGGCGGTTCATCTTCCTTTAGGCCCTGAGGCTATTTTAGAGTCACAGCTTTTGATGCTAGCTTCTCATAATATTTTGAATCCAGCTAACGGATCTCCGATAACTGTACCTTCTCAAGATATGGTTTTAGGTTTATATTATATGACTAAATTATTAAAGTCAACAAAAGATCATAAAGTCAAAGGTGAAGGTTTAACATTTTACTCAGCTGAGGAAGTAAATATAGCCTATAATGAAGAAAGAGTAGATCTTAATGCTATGATTAAAATTAGAGCTAAAGATTTTAATGATTCAGGCGAATTAGTTTTTAACATTATTGAAACAACTGTAGGTAGAGTTTTATTTAACCAGGTTGTACCTGAAAAAGCAGGATTCATAAACGAAGTTTTGACTAAAAAATCCTTAAGAGATATTATTGGAAATATTTTAAAATTAACAAGTGTTCCTGAAACTGCTGAATTTTTAGATAAGATTAAGTCTATGGGATTCTCTTTTGCATTTGAAGGAGGTTTATCTTTTAGTTTAGGAGATATTATGATTCCACCTGAAAAACATGA
The DNA here is from genome assembly GCA_902510655.1 of uncultured Bacteroidota bacterium. Lineage (GTDB taxonomy): Bacteria > Bacteroidota > Bacteroidia > Flavobacteriales > Flavobacteriaceae > MAG-121220-bin8. Next base: position 23,510 of record CABXBY010000011.1, read on the forward strand.
AATGATTGCTAAAGCCAACGGAGAAGTTGATAGTATTATTTCTAATTATAACATGGGGTTAATTACCAATAATGAGCGTTATAATCAAGTAATTGATGTTTGGACCTCTGCAAATGCTACATTAACTGAGCTTTCAATGAAAAGGATAAGTGAAGATAAGCAAGGGTTTAATTCAGTGTATATGATGTTGGATTCTGGTGCAAGGGGATCAAAAGAACAAATACGACAACTTACTGGAATGCGTGGATTAATGGCTAAGCCTAAAAAAGCTAGTGCAAGTGGTGGAGAAATAATTGAAAACCCTATTTTATCTAACTTCAAAGAGGGGTTATCTATTTTAGAATATTTTATATCTACTCACGGAGCAAGAAAAGGTTTGGCAGATACTGCATTAAAAACTGCTGATGCAGGATATCTAACTAGAAGACTTGTTGACGTAGCCCAAGATGTTATAATTCATTATGAAGATTGTAATACTTTAAGAGGAATCACTGTTGAGGCACTTAAAAAAAATGAAGAAATTGTTGAAACATTAGGAGAAAGAATTTTAGGGAGAGTTTCGTTACACGATGTATACAACCCTTTAAATAATGAAATTATTGTTACTGCTGGTGATGAAATTTCGGATGATAAAGTAAAGTTAATAGAATCTTCCCCAATTGAAAAAGTTGAAGTTCGATCTCCTTTAACATGTGAATCTCCAAAAGGAGTTTGTTCAAAATGTTATGGAAGAAATTTAGCCACTGGTAAAATGGTTCAAAATGGAGAAGCTGTAGGTGTTGTTGCTGCTCAATCAATTGGTGAGCCTGGAACTCAGTTAACTCTAAGAACTTTCCACGTTGGTGGTATTGCGGGAAACATTTCAGAAGATAATAATTTATCTGTTAGATTTGATGGAGTTGCTGAAATTGAAGATTTAAAAGTTGTTAAATCTAAAGATGCGGAAGGAAACAATTTAAATACAGTAATTTCTAGAACTTGTGAAATTAAAGTTTTAGATAAAAAATCTGGTATTGTTTTAAGCACTAATATCATCCCTTATGGATCTTCTATTCTTATCAAAGATGGTCAATTGTTGAAAAAAGGAGATATTGTATGTCAGTGGGATCCATACAATGGGGTAATTGTTTCTGAATTTGGAGGTAAAATTGAATATGAAAATATCGAACAAGGAGTTACTTACCAAGTTGAAATTGATGAACAAACTGGATTTAAAGAAAAAGTTATTTCAGAATCTAGAAATAAAAAAGTAGTTCCTACTTTACTTATTAATGATAGTAAAGGTAATAATGTTAGGACCTATAACTTACCTGTAGGTGCTCACTTGATGGTTGATGATGGTGATAAAGTTGAAGCAGGTAAAATTTTAGTTAAAATTCCTAGAAAATCTGCTAAATCGGGTGATATTACTGGTGGACTTCCAAGAGTTACAGAACTTTTTGAAGCAAGAAATCCATCAAATCCAGCTGTTGTGAGCGAAATTGATGGTGTTGTAAACTTTGGTAAAATTAAACGAGGAAATAGAGAAATTATTATTGAATCTAAAACTGGAGAGATTAAAAAGTATTTAGTAAAACTTTCTAATCAAATACTAGTTCAAGAAAATGATTTTGTTAAAGCTGGTATGCCACTTTCTGATGGTGCAATTACACCTAACGATATTTTAAATATTAAAGGGCCATCTGCTGTTCAACAGTATCTAGTAAATGAAGTTCAAGAAGTTTATAGACTACAAGGTGTAAAGATTAACGATAAACACTTTGAAGTATTGATTAGACAAATGATGCAAAAAGTGAAAATTCAAGATTCTGGTGATACTACTTTTCTTGAGGGTCAACTTATTCATAAAAATGAATTTATATCTGAAAATGATAATTTATTCAACAAAAAAATTATCGAATCTGTTGGTTCTTCCGAAAACTTTAAAGAAGGTCAAGTTATTAGTGCAAGAGAATTAAGAGATGAAAATTCTTTATTGAAAAGAGAAGATAAGGATTTAGTTGTAGCTAGAGATGCTGTGAATGCTACTGCTACTCCAATCTTACAAGGTATTACTAGAGCTTCTCTTCAAACTAAATCGTTTATCTCTGCTGCATCTTTCCAAGAGACTACTAAGGTTTTAAATGAAGCTGCTGTTAATGGTAAGGTGGATACTTTAAGGGGACTTAAGGAAAATGTGATAGTTGGTCACAAAATTCCTGCAGGTACTGGAAATAGAAAATTCAATGATGTTATTGTTGGTTATGTTGATGAATACGAAGAGTTACTAGCAAAAAAGAATTTAACTTTTAATGAAGAAATCTAATTCTAAAGAAAATGGTTTAAACCTTGAGCTTGATGAAAATCTTGCTCAAGGCACATATTCTAATTTAGCATTAATTAACCATTCTGTTTCGGAATTTGTTGTCGACTTTATTAATGTTATGCCTGGTGTTCCTAAAGCCAAAGTTAAATCTAGAATTATTTTAACTCCTCAGCATGCTAAAAGATTTTCAAAAGCTTTAAATGATAATATTTCAAAATTTGAAAATTCAAACGGAGAAATAAAAGAATATGAGAATCAAAAACCAATACAATTAAATTTTGGTCCAACAGGAGAAGCTTAATCAGAATTCTGATTTATAGTGAAATATTAATGTTGGAAATTTTTGCTTGGTCATTTCCAAAGAAAATGACGAGTCTGATAAGAAAACTAGTTGATTATTTTTATCCTTGGCTAAAAATTTACTTTTTAATTTTTTAAAATCAAGAAACTCTTTATTTTTTTTAGACTCTGTTTCTACCCAGCATGCTTTAAAAATATTTAAGTTTTCATATGAACATTTTGCTCCGTATTCATGTTCAAGCCTATATTGAATAACTTCGAATTGCAATGCTCCAACCGTTCCAATTACTTTTCTTCCGTTCATTTCAAGGATAAATAATTGAGCAACTCCTTCATCCATCAATTGAACAATACCTTTTGCTAATTGTTTAGACTTCATTGGATCTAAATTATTAATATATCTAAAATGTTCAGGTGAAAAACTAGGAATGCCTTTAAAGAAAATTTTTTCACCCTCTGTAAATGTATCACCGATTTTGAAATTTCCCGAATCATGAACACCAACTATATCTCCTGGGAATGATTCGTTAACAATTTCTTTTTTTTCTGCAAAAAAAGCATTTGGACTGCTAAACTTGAATTTTTTTTCTAACCTAACGTGATGGTAGGGTATATTTCTTTTAAACTTTCCTGAAACGATTTTAATAAAAGCTAATCTATCCCTATGTTTTGGATCCATGTTAGCGTGTATCTTAAATATAAATCCTGAAAACTTGCTTTCGTTTGGTTTAATTATTCTTTCATCACTAACTTTGTTCATTGGTGCTGGAGCAATTGATATAAAACAATCTAATAATTCTTTTACACCAAAATTATTTAAAGCAGAACCAAAAAATACAGGTTGTTGGTTACATTTTAAATAATCGTTTTTTGAAAACTTTGGATATACTTCATTTATTATTTCTACTTCTTCATTAAGTTTTTCAGCTGCTGTTTTTCCAATTAAGTCATTTAACAATGGATCATTAATCTTATCAATTTTTACAGAATTAGCTATCCTTTGCTTATTTTCCTCTTCAAATAACATCAGGTTTTTTTCCCAAAGGTTATATATTCCTTGAAAATCGTAACCCATTCCAATTGGAAAACTTAATGGACATACTTTGAAATTTAATTTTTTTTCTAATTCGTCTAATAAATCAAATCCATCCTTACCTTCTCTATCCAATTTATTAATAAAGACTATAATAGGTATTTCTCTCATTCTACATACTTCAACTAATTTTTCGGTTTGTTCTTCGACTCCTTTTGCTACATCAATTACAACAATTACACTATCTACCGCTGTTAAAGTTCTAAATGTATCTTCAGCAAAATCCTTGTGTCCAGGTGTATCTAGAATATTAATCTTAATTCCTTTGTAATTAAATCCTAAAACGGAGGTTGAGACTGAGATACCTCTTTGTTTTTCAATCTCCATGAAATCACTAGTTGCTGATTTTTTAATTTTATGAGATTTGACTGCTCCAGCCTCTTGTATAGCACCTCCAAATAACAATAGTTTTTCTGTTAACGTTGTTTTACCAGCATCCGGATGAGATATAATACCAAAAGTTCTTCTTCTGGCTATTTCCTCTGAAAAGTTCATAAATTAATTTAAATCAAAAATACATAGTTTTTTAAATAAAGTATTGGTAATTTTTTAAAATTTGTAACTTTAAGAAATGAATAAAGAATTGATAATTCTTGTTGATGAAAATGATAATGAATTGGGTTTGATGGAGAAGTTGGAGGCTCATCAAAAAGGTTTACTTCATAGAGCATTTTCTGTTTTTTTATTAAATGATTCTAATCAATTGTTATTACAAAAAAGAGCTTTAAACAAATATCATTCACCTGGTTTGTGGACTAATACTTGTTGTAGTCACCCAAGAAAAAATGAAAAAATTATAGACGCTGCACATAGAAGGTTGTTTGAAGAAATGGGTATAAAAAGTGATTTAAAACCTTTCACTTCTTTTATCTACAAAGCAGAATTTGATAATGGTTTAATTGAGCATGAGTTCGATCACGTAGTGGTTGGAAGTTTTATAGGTGATCCAATAATAAATAAGCTTGAAGTTTGTGATTGGAAATGGGAAGATTTAGATTTACTTAAAACAAAACTAAAAACTAATCCAAATGATTATACGGAATGGTTTAAAATTATATTTTTAGAATTTTATAATAAACATAATAAATGAAAGTAACAGTAAGTAGAAAAGCACACTTTAACGCAGCTCATAGACTATTTGTTGAAAATTGGTCTGACGAAAAGAATCAAAGTTTATTTGGAAAATGTAGTAATTCAAATTTTCACGGTCATAATTATGAATTAATTGTTGATGTTACAGGAGAAGTAGATCATGTAACAGGTGTAGTTATTGATTTAAAGGAATTGAAAGATATTATTAAAGACGAGATTGAAGAATTACTCGATCATAAAAATTTAAATTTAGATGTTCCATATTTTAAAAAAGTAATACCAACGGCTGAAAATATTTGTATTTTTATATGGAATATTTTAAGAGATAAAATATCAACAGATAATGAATTAGCAGTCACCCTTTACGAAACTCCCAGAAATTTTGTTAAATATTCTGGAAATTAAATAATAATTATGGCAAGTGTAAAAAATTTAAAAAAAGATTTAAATAATATTATTGGTGAAATAATACAAAATATAAATCTTTGGCAACTGGAAAATCCTGATGCAGATTTGAAAAAAAGCGAAAAGTTGATCGATGAATGTTTCGACTCCTTTGATAGTATTATAAAAAAAATTCATCAAAAAGATATTAAGAACAGCAGCAGTCATTTTAAAAAGATAAGTTTCGAACTAACTGATGTTGCTTCAGAATTAGTTAAGAAATTTAATAAGTTATAACTTATTTGTTTTTCAAAATATTATTAAATATTTTTCCATACTTTGAGTTTAAGACCTCATTACTCATGGAATTTTTTATAGTATCCAAAACTATTTTACCAGAGTCAGAAAATTCATTAATTGCTATTAATGGAGACAAGTAGCTCTTTCCATTACTTACTACGTAATTTAAATTATATAAATACTGTCTCTTATTTAATGAATTTATTTGATTTTGAATTTTAACTAAACTATCGTTCATTTCAATTTTAGCTAAGTCAAAAGATAATTTTATAAGATCAAGTCTTTGATTATTAAATTTTTTAATAACACTTATATATGTTCTATAAATTGAATCTGTTGATGATCCACTTATGATAAAATCTGAATTAAATTTTTCTAAAGAAGTATTAATATTAATCTCACCACTTTCTCCAAAAAATTCTATTCTATTGTCAATATTTGATACGTCTAGATTTAAATAAAAAAGTTCTGGAGAATCAATTTTGGACTTAAATATTATAGGTTCATTTTTCTTTACAAAAACAGAATCAACATTAATTAAAGTTGAATCAGAAATTTTTTGTAAATAAATATTTCCTTTTTTAAAATTTTTAACATCCACTTTAACTGTCATGTCATTTTGATTGTTCTCACAACCAGTTAAAATGAGCAAAAAATATATAAGTATTAATCTTTTCAAAATGAAATAGTTTTAAGTTTCAAGAATACAAAAAATATTTAACTAAATAGAGAGTTTTAAACTTCTATTCATCCATGCCCAATAAATAAGAATTGATTGAAATAAAGCTCTAATTATCAGCAATGATGTATTATAACCTAGGCTATTTTCAGGGACTAACATGTTAAGATGAACTGACATAAACAATATTAAAATTAACACTATTCCTATTATTGATAAATTTCTAAATTTGTCAAATAAAACTCCAATTCCAAATCCAATTTCTAAAATTCCAGAAAACAAAATTAGTTCCTTGTGATAAGGAAGAAAATCTGGCATTATTGGCAGGTATGATTCTGTGAAAAAAAAATGAAAGAATCCGTTAGCTACATAAAAAAAACTCAATAAGTATAAATTAATTTTTTTCATGATTTTAAATAAGGATTTGAGTGTGCCATTATTTTATCAAATCTAAACTTCTTTTAATAAATGACGTAAGTTCTTCTCCTTTTAAAAGATTCTGAGATAGTTTTGCTAAATCTAATGATTGATTTATCAATCTTTCTTTTTTTGCTTTTCCTTTAGAGTTTAATATTTCTGAACATATTGGGTTATTTACATTTATTATTAAATTATACATTTCAGGCATATTACCAAACATACCGTTTCCTCCGCTCTGTTGCATCTCTTTCATTCTTCTCATAAATTCTGGAACAGTTATAACAAATGGAGGTGAACTGCTTTCGATTGCTTCTATTTGAACAGTATATTTTTCTTTTGGAACTACTTCTTCAATTATTGTCTTTAATTTTTCTTTTTCTTTGTCATCAAGTTTTGAAACTTCTTTTTCATCCTTCTTAATTAATTTGTCAATAACGTCAGAATCTACCCTTGTAAAGTTTAATTTTTCATTGGAAGTTTCGATTTTTTGTATCAAATGACTAATAATTGGAGAATCTAATAAAAGAACTTCATAGCCCTTAGCTTTAGCTGATTCAACATAAGAATGTTGTTCGTTAATATTAGATGCATATAAAATTACAAGATTCCCATCTTTATCAGTTTGGATTTTAGATATTTTATCTTTTAGTTCTTCAAACGTAAAGTATTCGTTATTTACTGTTGGGTAGAGAGCGAATTTTTGGGCTTTCTCAAAAAATTTATCTTCGCTTAGCATACCGTACTCAATTACTACTTTAATGTCATTCCATTTTTCTTCAAACCCTTTTCTGTCTTTTTTGTATAGTGAATTTAGTTTGTCAGCAACTTTTCTAGTAATGTAATTACTTATCTTCTTTACAGCACCATCAGCTTGAAGATAACTTCTAGATACATTTAATGGAATATCAGGAGAGTCAATAACACCTCTAAGAAGAGTTAAAAATTCTGGAACAATACCTTCAACATTATCAGTTACAAAAACTTGATTTTGATAAAGTTGAATTTTATCTTTTTGCATGTTGATATCATTTGATATTTTTGGAAAATATAAAATACCGGTAAGGTTGAAAGGGTAATCAACATTTAAATGAATATTAAATAATGGTTCTTCAAATTGCATAGGATACAATTCTTTATAAAAGTCTTTATAAGATTGATCATCCAAATCAGATGGAGTTTTAGTCCAAGCTGGACTAGGATTG
>CABXBY010000012.1 GCA_902510655.1 uncultured Bacteroidota bacterium
AAGAAACTTGTAGAGCCATATCTTACATCAAATTTTGTTCTATCTATTTTTAAGGATGCATTTGCTTTGTTTCCATAAACTGAAAGATTGAATGAAATAGACTCAGTTTTTCCTTTGATAGTAATATCTCCAGTGACTTTATATGAATTTTTACCTGTTGATTCAACCTTAGTAAAGTTCAGTGATGCAGAAGGGAATTTTGTAACTCCAAAGAAATCGTCAGATTTTAAATGACCCTCTAAATTACCTTTATACTCACCTTCTAAATCGGTAACTATAATAGATGACATATCTATTTCAAAGTTGCCTCCAGTCAATATGTCTTTGTCAAAATTTAAATGTCCAGATTTAATTGAGATAATCCCTTCATGAGAACCCGTTACTTTATAACCTTTCCAAACAACTTTACTGCTTTCTAATTTTATTTCTTTTTTATCCCCATCTCTTGTTGTGAAGGAAAATGTCATAAATGCTACAATTACTACAGTAGCTAAGTTTTTAATTGATTTTTTCATTGTTTTGTTTTTTTGTTTTTTTTGTTAGTACAATATTAATACTTTTGTTTACATAAAGTAACTTGTTACCTTTTTGTAACTAATAAAAAGTAGTTACTATGAAGTAACTAAAATATAATTATGAAAAATGAAAAATGTCCTGTTTTAAACTTTACTCAGCAGATTGGAGGCAAATGGAAACTACCTATCATAAACGTAATACGAAATCATGGTACATTAAGGTTTGGTAAAATTCATCAAATGGTTGATGGGGTTTCAAGAAAAGTCCTTACAGATCAATTAAAAAGTCTTGAGAGTGCTGGCCTACTTACAAGAAAACAGTATGAAGAAATACCTCCAAGGGTTGAATATTCACTGACCGAAAAGTCAAAAGGACTATGTGAGGTTTTTCACGCCATAGAGAAATGGTCTAATTTAGCAGATAAATAAAAACGGCTACACTTTATAAAAGTATAACCGTTTTATTGTTTTAGTAGCGGGAACAGGACTCGAACCTGTGACCTTCGGGTTATGAGCCCGACGAGCTACCTACTGCTCTATCCCGCGATTTGAAGCGTAAAGATATAATAAATAAGTATTACAGAACAAGATTTATCTTTATAAAAAATATTATTTTTTATATACTTCCTGCTTCATAGAGTGTTTTGGCGTGCGATCTTCATTAAATAACCCCCAGTGTTTTTCAGGCTCATTAGGATCATCTGAACCTTTCCATGGTTCGTCAAAAGCTTCAAAAATAAACGTAAGAATTTTTTCGTCTTCACTCCACTTTGAAAGTTGTTTATAATATATCTTTTGAAAGTGTTCGTTTGTGTTATGCTTCTTTATTTCAATATCATTTGTCGATGTTGCCCATCCGGCTTCAGTGATAACGATTAATTTATTTGGGTATTTTTCTTTAACTAGATTGTAATTTTCTATTGTATAGTTAAGAGCGTCGTCAATAAACACATTCTCCCACTGAGGGTAGGTATGAACTGAGATAAAATCTACAACTTCTACTAATTTCTCAAGCTTATTTACCCAAGTAACATAGTTTTCACAAAATGTTACTGGTTGTTTGGCTTTCTTTTTTACAATTTTGACATATTCAATTACACTTTCAACTGGAACCATATGATCAGTCCAACTTACACAAGCCTCATTACCAACTGAAAGAGAAAAAATTATTTTTGGATAACTATTAGCTAGTTCAGAGAGTAAGTTAGCTCTGTTTAAATTCCCTTTTTTATTAAGTTCAAGTTGTTCTTTTGAGTGTTCACCTCCCCATGGACAAGAATAATTATTTATCTCTGCTTCAATGTAACAACCAAGCATTACTTTAATATTCAGTTTCTCTTTTTTTATAACTTCTAAAACAGTTTTTGAGTGATGATCACAGCTGTAAAGTCTTATGAAATTCCAATTTTGTTCTATTATTAAAAGGTCTTCTTTAACTTGATCGTAAGTAGGGTAGGAGACACCAGGTGTTTGACCTTCTCTAAATCCAGAATAGCACACTGCACTACCTAAATTGATATTTAATATTTTTGAGTAATCCAATTAATTTAAAATTTTAAGTTTTCATCTTTATCCCAAAGCCCCCAGTAAGCTCCAACGTCTCCTTCAACTCCAACTTTCCAAGACTCATCGAATGATGAAAAATAAAACATTTCTATGTTATCTTCAAATGACCAGTTTTGTGCATTAATGAAATACTTAAGAGCATTTTCTTTGGAGGGAAATGCACCTTCAAGATTTGCTCCTTGACTTGGCCAACCAGTTTCAGTTACTATTACTTTTTTCCCATTTCCAGCGTTTAAAGCTTCATTATACATTTGTTTCATGTACATAAGAGAGTAATCTAAGCTACAGCCCTCCCAATATGGGTAGCAATTAGCCAAAATAACATCACAACATTCGGAAAGTTTAGGTCTTTTAGGAAACTCATAATAAGCATCAACATAGCCCGCAGGAATTCCTTTGATTTCTTTTTTTACTCTTACTATATAGTCAATCAATTCTTCTTCGTTTAATTCTTTTCTGTATAGAACTTCATTACCAACAGCAGCAATATCTACCTTTCCTGAGTTACATAGATCAATTAAACCATTAATTTCTTTATCGTTTGTGGATATATTATCACTAAGCCATGCTCCAACTAAAGTTTTTATACCAAGCTCTTTAGCTATCACTGGAATTCTTTCATTTCCCTCTGTACAAGAAAAAGTCCTTACCCACTTAATATAGGGTTGTATAATTTTTAATTTTCTTCTTATTTGGTCATCTGAAATTTGATCACCTGGTTCTTGACCTTCGTCATATGCACTAAAACACAAACCGTGAATACCTTTTTTTAAGTATTTTTTACAAAGATCTTTTAATTCATCGTTTGAAATGTTGTTAAGATTAATTCCTGTTAAAGAATGGATCTTTTCTTTTCTGTAAGACATGATAATTTTAAATTTTATTTTTTAATTTTCTAATTTCTAATTCTTTTTTTATTTCATTTGCTCTTTCCTCTGTGATATCATAATTTTTCATAATTAGAATAGCTAAAACAACCCCGAAAATTGGTAAAAAAGTATAAAATAAACGCATTCCTGTAGTTGCAGACTCTGTTACTTGTTCAGGGTCAAATCCAACTAACCATAATATAAAACCGCTTAGTAGAGCGGCAATACCAAAGCCAAGTTTTACCATCCACCAGTATACTGCACCAAGAAGGCCTTCTCTTCTTACCCCGTTCTCCAATTCATCTAAATCGCAAATATCCGCCGTCATAGACATCATTATTGTAAATAAACTTCCAATACCAAAAGAATGAAAGGGTAGAGCAAATAAAAACATATATGGTTTTCCAGGAACAAAAAGAAACCAAAATAAAACGTATCCTATTATTGAAATTAATTGAGATAAAATAAAAGCTTTTTTCTTTCCAATTTTTTTAGAAATTATAGTGATAAGTGGAATAACTAAGAATGAAGTAATTAGTGCCCCAACTGATCCATGAAGTGCTGGCCAATTTCCTGCACTAGCAGGATCACTATTAAATAAATAATGTACAATTATTAAAAAAGTAAATGCAGCTATTACATTAAAAGAGTTAAAAATTAAAAAAGTAGCAAAAGCAATTTTTTTAAATTGCTTGATTTTAAACGCTTCAAAAGCTGAAATAAAAATTTCTTTTATGCTTTTTAAAATATAACTTGTGGTTATGGGTACAAAATCTGTTCGTTCTGTTGTTGATTTACTTTTTATAAAAATTGCAGGAATAATAGCGAAAATTGTACACGGAATTGCTACCCAAATAGATAAATCTCTAACTCCTTGTCCAGCTCCGTCAGGAAACCACGCTGGATCATAAAGTATAACCCAGAACCATGGAGCAATTACCCATGCCCATTGTCCAATGAACTGAGCAATAGCCATAATTTGAGTACGCTCATGAAAATCATCACTTATTTCGTAACCCATAGCAACATAAGGAACACTAAAAATTGTCAGTCCTAAATAAAATACCAAGGACCATGAAAAGAAATAAATAAAATTATATACAATACCATCGTCTTCATAAAGTTGCCACATAGCTACATAGGCAATACCCATCAAAATTCCTCCTATAAAAACATATTGTCGTCGTCTTCCCCATTTTGATCTGGTATTGTCAGAAATAAACCCCATTAATGGGTCGGTTATGGCATCAAAGATTCGAGGAGCGAATTGTATTATCCCCCACAATAGCGCCGCAAAACCAAGATCTTGGACAAGAACAATAATAAAAACCCCTAGTGCAGCAGGAAACATTTGATTAGCTAGCATTCCAAAACCAAATGCTATTTTTTGTCCCATTCCAACACTTGTAACTTTCTTTAAATTAGTTTCCATAGTCTAACTATTGATTTATTATTATTGTTTGAATTGCTTGTGGACTGATTGAAATTTTTTCTGAGAAATTATTTAATTTAATGTTAAAACTTTTATTGTCATTTCCTTCATTAAATAAAACTATAGCTATGCTTTTATCGGGGTTTAGAGCTGCTGTGACCATTAAATTATCATCATTGTTTTCTATATCTATTATCTGAGCTCCAGGTCTTATGTATTTACTAAAATGAGTCATAACATAGTAAAGAGGAGTATAGTAAATTTCATCTTTATTTGGATCTACTATTATTGGTGCTACACACCAATTATTTACCCAGTTTGGTCCTCCTTGAGTGTCTAAAACCATATTCCAATCAACCCAACCATCAACCCAATTGTTTAATGATCCAATTATATCTCTTGAATATCTATTAAATGGGGCGTACTTTGGGTGCAAATATTTTTTCTCATCTTCTCTCCAATCGTATCCCCAGTCAGTAGCTTCTTTTCTATAGTACCAATCGTCATCTTCCCATTGTGGAATTTCAGAATCTATACAAGCTTCGGTTTGTATCAAATACTTATTAGGAGCTTTGTTGTGAGCATATTGTAATTCATCAGGATAGTATTCGATAGTGCTATCGTACCAATGAACGGCAGTACCATCAAAATATTTTGAGGATTCTTCATTTTCATACATTGAATCGACCCAGTTTTTTAAATCCGCTCTGTTTTGATCATAACCTAGAATAATAAGATCTCCTTTCCCATCTTTTTCTAGTTGTGGTCCTAAAAATTTTTTCACAAAATTTGTCATTTCATCAGGTGTGTAATGCATACTTTCCCAACTTGAATTGTTTCCGTGAGGTTCATTTTCTACAGTAAATCCCCATATGTCTATCCCTTCAGCTTTGTATGCATCTACATATTTTGAAAAAAATAGTGCCCACGTACCATAATATTTTGGTAATAATTTTCCTCCTCGCCAATCGTTGTTGTCTTTCATCCATGGAGCTGCAGTCCATGGAGATGCAAAAATTTTAAAACCATTTTCAGAAACCTTTTGAGCATCTTTTATCATGGGTATTATGTCATCCATATCTTCATCTACTGAGAAGTGTTCAAGATTTATGTCTCCTTCAACTGGACTATAAGAATAGTTTGAAAGAGAAAAATCACAAGAATTCATGTGAGTTCTTGTTAATGAATAATTCGATCCATTTTCTGAAAAATAAGCTTCTATAATTTCTTTCCTTTTGGCATCGCTCATTTGATTTAATAAGTATGCTGACGATTCTGTAAAAGCACCTCCAAAACCAGTTATAATTTGATATTTTTTTTCAGTATTTATTTTTATTGTTGAAAGACTGTCTCCAATTTCAAATTCTGTTAGTTCTGTTAATTTATTTCCTTCTCTTGATGTTTCGTAAACTTTAATCATAAAACTAGAATTGTCATTACAAGAACTGATTAGAATTAAAAAGAAGATTAATAAGAGTTTTTTTAAAATTTTCATTTTAATTGTTTTTAAACTTTTCTTTAATTATTTCAAATGTTTTCTTTTTGTTTCTGTCTATATCTAGGATACCCCAGTATTCCTCGTTTGGTGCACCATCATATGGAACTCCAATACTATTAGGAGCCCATCCACCTATATCTTGTTTTTCAGGATTGCCTGCTTTCCAAAGACCATCGATGAATTGAAAAATTAAAACACCTGATACTATGTTTGAGTTTTTGAAAACCGAATTCAAAATTTTTGAATTGGCATCAGCCTGTGCTAATTGATTCTCGCCTTTGAGATAGCCAAGTTTTTCAATTGTCATGTAGCTGTCGCTACCTGCCTCTGAAAGATACATTGGTTTTGAACTTAGATTTTTCCATTCACTAAAAATTGTTGAAGGATCGTCCCATCTGTAAACATTTAAGCCCCAAACATCTATATTTTGCAATGACGAAATAGCAAGATTATCGGGGATTTCCCCATGTGCTGTGGATACGGGTTTGCTTTTATCAATTTCATGTATTTTACCCGCAGCAGTATTTAATGCTTTGTACCAATTACTAATATCGTTTTCAAACCATTCAGGGTGATAATTATATTCGTTACCTAGTTCCCAAAATAAGATTGAATTATGGTTTTTATATTTTTCAATATATTGAGTAAATGATCCAGAAAGTATATCATAATATCCGTTTTGATTGTATCCAAAACCAATAATAATTTTTAATCCAGCTTTGTCAATTTTATCAAGTATTTCTAAATCATCAATTGGTGAATACACCCGAATGGTATTAATTCCTGCTTCAACCATTAATGACAAATCTTTATCAATATTATTGAAATTTCTTTCTTCACTTCCCTTTGGAACTGGATGATAGCATACTCCTTTAATAAAGTAATTCTCATTATTAATTAGTATGCTTCTTTCTGAAATAGAAATAACATCATTGCTTTCTTTAATTAAATAATTCCAGCCTAACACAGAACAACCTATAGAAAAAATGATAAGGAAATATTTAAATCTCATTTATTAATTGTTTTCAGGTGGGGTTAAAATATTATTTAATAGATTTTCACTATTTCCGTTATAAGTTTTAGTAATTGAGTTACCATTTCTAGTTAAGTCGTTAAAATCTCCGTTATCAACATTTTTCCATAATGCATATTTTGCTTTACCGTCAACAGTAAAGAGACCAAAATGATTTTCAGATCCATTTTCATTTGAAAAATCTTTCCAATTTTCGTCAAATGCTTCAAAATAAAAACATGCAATTTTTTCATTTCTTGACCAATCTCTAATTTTATCATGAAATACAGCTTGTTTATATTCGTCTGCAGCGTGAGATCCATTTTCACCGTAATTTCCATTAGATTTTGTAGCCCAGCCTAACTCACCAATGTGTATCTGTTTGTTAGGATCAATTTTTCTGACATATTCTTTTACACTATTGTATTGAGAAATTGCATAGTCATGAACATTATCCATCGCTCTATGAATTGTTTCTAGATTAGAGTTGCTGTTACTAATTTTTTTTTCAAAATTCCAAAAACTTGGATTGTAATGAGTATCATGAAACGCATAGGTGTGCATTGAAATAAAATCAACTGCTTTAATCAATGAATTCAAGTCTTCAGTATGATAAGAATCTTCGCCACCTCCCCATGAAGCAAAGTTATCTGAGCTAGTTATCCATAAGTTTTCAGGAAGTTTTTTTTGTTTTTTTAGATCTTGAAGATGATTAACCCAGTTCAATATAACGCCTGCTTTGACATAGTAACTCCACGCCCAATTAACCATTGCTTCATTTCCAACTGCAATAATTTTTACAATATCTGGGTACATGTTGGCTAGATTGATCGCTTTTTGAATTTCTATTGCATTAGCAGATTCATTTTCTTTTTCATGATTTGGATTATCAGTCCATGCATTTTCACAATCTATCCACGCGCCTAACATTACATACATTTCAAAATCTGAATCAGATTTTTTTAGTTCTTTTATTGCTTTTAAAATATTAGGTGCTTGTTCTAATTGTAAATTATATGTTCTTAAAATTTTTATTCCAATTGAAGAGAGTATTTTTAAATCTTCTTTCAATTCATCCATAGTTGGTTGAATGTCTCTGCTGTTATATCTGTAGCCACCGTATGAAATGGCTAAATACTCAGGATTATTTAAAATTTCTTTAGCAGTTATTTCTTTTTTATTTATCATTTTATTTTCTGAAGAATTACAAGAACTAAACAAGCAAATCACAAATAATGTTATCAAATTAAGATTGATTAATTTGTTTTTTGAGAGTTTATATATTTCTTTAATTATCATTTTATTAGACTAACATTAATTTGCTTTATAATATTTTCTCTATCGAAAAGAGATCTACTCGAATCAATGTCAAGCTCATTTCCTTGTATACTAACTGACCTTCCGTCAATAAAATCAATAGTAATTTTATTAGAAGATGATTTAGAATAGATAATTGGAACTTGACAATATGTAAAACAAAGTGAATTCATATTTACATTTAATTCAATTTTTTCTTTTGATAAATTCACATATCTAAAAGTTTCATTAGTTGTTAAAAACTCTTGATCTCTAAGCATTTCAGAGTTGAAGCTTATAATTCCATTATAAACCTCTACGCCAAGTTCCCCAAATCTTGATATTACATCTTCTTTTACTTGGCCAGTCATTCCTGGTTGTTGAGCTCCTTTACCAGCAGGTGTGTGAGAATAAGGATCGGTTGGAAATGCTCCATATAATTCGGGGGACTTATTTACACCAATTCCCTCTAATATTTCAAAATAATGATCAAAGAATCTTCCGGTTACAATACTATCTTTTTCACTTATAGCTTTTTTTGTAGTTTCTAAAACTGCTAAAGAAAGTTTAGATACCATGTGCCAATAGATTGAACCTAATCCTTCATATCCAAAGAAAGTTCCAGATCTTCCAGTAAATTCTTTGTGATTAAACACATCTTCAAAAATTTCAAGAATATTTTGGTACTCCTCTTTTAATAATTCATTGTATTTTTTTGGTAATAAGTTCAATTCACTTATTAATCCATTCACATTATTAAAATCACAATTAAAATGAAATGATCCCTCACAGTCTTGAGAAACTATTTGATTATTACCGTCATTTAATAATTTACTTAACAATTTAGATTCATTGACTTTTGAAGACGTAATGTTATTCTTTTCTAAAAACAAGCCTAAATTTTTATCTGGATATAGTATATAACTGTATTGATCTTCTCTAAACAATTTACTTGATTTCAGTGCGTCTAAAACCTCTAAATTTTCTTCAGAACTTAAATATCCGGAACTTAAAACTGCAACCTGTCCTTCAAGCATTTCTGGCAAGTGTGATATTGATATGTTATTGTTATCAATAGTCAATAAATTATATGCATGATAAAGTTTATCACTTCTTTTGTTAGAATCAATCGAATGATCTAAATATTTTAATAGTAGTTGTAATAATTCTTTAATTTCTTTAATCCCAATTGCAGATTTAGTTCCAGAAAAACTATTATCATAAATTGTGTCTCTGTAATTTGAACCGGCTTTTCCTAGTGAATCAACTATTTTTTTTCTGTCTAAATCAGAAATTATAGAGTCTAAAACTTTTTTATTTTTATCTAACGCAAAAGAAATATCATTAAAAAACTTGTTAAGTTCAGAAGATATTTCAACTGAAATAAGGTCAGTTTTTTCTAATAAAGAATTAAAAAAATTGACAAATCTTCTCAAATAATATAAAGTTACCATAGAAATTCCGTTACCAACTAATGCATTGTTGGCATCATTCCATTCAGGCCTTTGAGTGTTCATCCATATTCCTCCGCCGGGAACAAAATTCGAAACTTTTGAAAGTAGTGTAGCTAAAATCTTTTCAATAAAGTTTACATGATGAATTTCTTTTTTGTTATTAAAAACTAATGATCCGTCAATTCCTATTTCGTTTTTTCTTTTATTTATTAATAATTCATTTTCATGATCGTAATCAATTGTGTTTTTAGAATCTTTTAAAATTTCCTCATAAGATTTAATTTTATAAGGAACATTAGCGTAAACAAACAAGCTTTTTGAGAAATATTTATAGAGTTTATTAGGGTAATGATTTTCAATAAATTCAAGAAATTTTAAAAGATATATTATTTGATGATCTCCCCAATATCCAATATAAGACCAAGGATTATCTGGCTCAATAGTTTCCCAATCAAATCCATCCTTTGTAACTCTATACGGGTTATACCCGTCAAAGGTGGTGGAATTTAAAAATTTGTGTATCATCCCTTCAATAAATTGAGGGTATGAATATGCTAAAGCTTCCCAATTTTGAAAAATGTCTCTCCAGTTGCCCTGATAATCTAAAATTTTAGATCCATCTATTTCACTTCTAGTATTAATAGAAAACTTGTTCCATGGTCTGCTAGGATCGCCATGCCTTCTACTGAACTTTAAGGGTAAGTACTCGGTACACAAACGTTTGAAATCATGATTAGATATGTTTGCTGAAATTGATTTTAAATCATGAAGAGTAAAAATTTGAGGAAGATTATTTAAAGTTTCATTAAAAGATTTGTAAATAGAGCAGTTAGCTTTTTTTATATAAGGTAAAAAGTCATTTTTTTCTATTTGGTAATTATCATCAAAAATACCTCCTCTCATGATGTTAAACATTGTATTAGAAAAATGTCTAATCATTCTAAGCTTGTCGTTAGTTAGTTGAAGCCCATCGGAGTTACCAACTAATTCTCTTAATTTTGAGGATCCTAAAACTACATCATCTTCTACTTTAGATTTGATTTTACCATCATTTGTTATTGAATTTTTTAAATTAACAACATCGTTGATTGTTTGATTAACATTGCAGATAATCATCCATTCTTTAGAAAAATTACTTTTTAATTTAATTTTCTTATTAATAAAATAAGCTCCTTTTTCAGCTTTAATTTCATGTTCGTTGTATAAATCAATTCCATTTCTGAAATTATCAAGCTGCAATGAGGATAAAAGGTGTTTTGTATTGTCAATTTCTGTTGTCCAAACAGTATTTGCCTTTAATGCTTCACTTGGCTCTGCTTTGTCAACTATTATCGCACTTAGAGTAAAGATCCCTAATTTACTTTTATATTCTAATTCGCATTTTTTATAAGCATCAACTAAATTACTTTGAGCAATTTGAAGACCTTCGCCAACTCCGTAGGGTAAAATGTTTTGAATTCCATCAAGAATATTAATATCCAAATCATTGTTTGAATTATTTTTTAGAGAAGACTTTCTAACAAAACCATATTTATTACTTGAATTCCACTGGTAGCTAAACTCAACGTTTAAGTCATGATTTACCTCTTCAAAAATTACTTTATTTCCAATAGTATTTTTATAAATATTTCTTGAAACTTTGTATGCTCCTCTATATCTATTTGAAAAGGGTTCCCAAAGGAAATTTTTGTTATTTATTTTTACTATAATAATAGTTTTGCTTCCAGTTGTATCACTTGATTCAGTGATTTTGTCATCTGTGTAATATGGGAATAATGAGAATTCACTATTTTTTCTACCAGCAGAAAGACTTCCAGTACTCGAAATAAACATCCAATGGTTAGAGTTGCTGACAATACTCATAAAAAATGGACGCATTTTATCTACATTGGAAATTTTATAAAAATTTTCATTTCCAATTTTTAATTGTTTTCCTTCAACTTTTTTATTTTCAACTAATGATTCTAAACCACCAACATAAATCTTTTCAGGCATATATAATTTTAAAATTTTATTGCATTATTGTTTCTTGTAAATGAACTTTTAAACTGTTTATTTTTCTCGAGGCAATAATTTTAAAAATAAGTGTATTATCTCTATGTTTTTTTTATAAAACCTTTACATTTTATCAATCAACCTATTAAGCGGTATTAGTTTTAATTTAACCTGTTAAATTTAATTTTTGTAATGAATGTAATATTTTTAAAAAATTAAATGTTTAAGTATTGTATAGGTGTTTTCTTGTTTTAATAAGTTTTTTGGAAACTATTTTTACTCTTAAATTTCTCTTTTTTCAATTCTTGCTTTGATTTTTTGTGAATTGCGGAATGTATAGGTTGTTTTTTTATGTTTTATTCTAAAATTGTTTATTTTTTATATAAAATTATCTTAAATCTAAATTAACAATCTTAGATTTGCAATATTGTGCATAAATCTAGTTTTGTAAATATTATTGGCAACCCTAACGTTGGAAAATCTTCACTGACAAATTATTTGTTAGGTCAAAAGTTGTCAATTATTACTTCAAAAGCACAAACTACGAGACATAGAATTTTAGCTCTTATAAATGACGAAAATTATCAACTCGTAATTTCAGACACACCTGGTATAATTAAACCTGCTCATAAACTACATAAGTCTATGATGGACTTTGTATTACCTGCTACTGAAGATGCAGATATACTTATATATATGGTAGAGTACAAGGATCATAATTTAAAAGATGAATCTCTTTTTAATAAAATTATTAATATTAAAGTTCCTCTTTTAATTATAATTAATAAAATTGATTTATTAAATCAAGAAAAGTTAGAACTAGAAACTGATTTTTGGAAAGCAAAAGTGCCTAATGCTGAAATATGGCCTATTTCTGTCAAAGAATCATTCAATATTGATAAATTATTAGACAGACTTGTTGAGCTAAGTCCAGTGTCTCCACCCTATTTTCCAAAAGACCAACTTACAGATAAAAATGAAAGGTTTTTTGTCAATGAAATTATTAGAGAAAAAATACTATTAAATTTTAAAAAAGAAATTCCATATTCAGTTGAAGTAATAACTGAAGTTTTTAAAGAAGAAGAAGCTATTATTAAAATAAGATCTATTATTATAGTTGAAAGAGATTCTCAAAAGGGTATTATAATTGGGCACAAAGGAGCTGCAATTAAAAATGTTGGTACAAAAGCTAGAATTGATCTCGAAAGTTTTTTCAATAAAAAGATTTTTTTAGATCTTCAGGTTAAGGTGAAAAAAAACTGGCGATCAGATGAGAAATTGCTTAAAAAATTCGGATACCATCAAAAATAATTTTTATTAAAATAAAAGTTTAGTTTTGTACACCTTTAAAAAATCAAAATGAGTTCAATTGTTGCTATAGTTGGAAGACCAAATGTTGGTAAATCAACTTTTTTTAATAGACTAATTCAAAAAAGAGATGCAATTGTTGATTCTCAGAGTGGGGTTACAAGAGATCGTCACTATGGTTATTCTTTTTGGAACGGAAAGGATTTCACTGTTATAGATACTGGAGGATTTATGCTTGGTGGTGAAGATAATTTTGAAAAAGAAATTAATACTCAAGTAATGATAGCAATTGAAGAAGCTGATATTGTTGTTTTTGTTGTTGACGTTGAAACAGGTATTAGTTCTATGGACAATGAGATTTCAAGATTATTACATAAATCTAATAAAGAAGTAATATTAGCTGTTAATAAAGTAGATAATTCTAAAAGACAACTTGATTCAACTGAATTTCATTCACTAGGTTTTGAAAAAATATTTAATTTTAGCGCTATTAACGGTGGGGGTACAGGTGAATTGTTAGATTCATTAGTTTCATTAATGCCAGAAGAGTCAGTAATTGAAAATGATGAAATACCTGGATTCGCTGTTGTTGGTCGTCCTAATTCTGGCAAATCATCTTTTATTAATGCCCTTCTAGGAATAGATCGTTATGTTGTGAAAGATTTAGCTGGTACAACTCGTGATAGTATTGATACCCATTTTAACCGATTCGGTTTTGATTTTAAACTTATTGATACTGCCGGAATCAGAAAAAAATCTAAAATCAATGACGACGTTGAATTTTACTCTGTGGTAAGATCAATTCGTACAATTGAAAACTCTGATGTTTGTTTAATAATCTTTGATGCTACTAGATCTTTTGACAGTCAGGTCAAAAATATTTTTTGGTTAGCAGCTAGAAATAATAAAGGCATAGTAATCCTAGTTAATAAATGGGATCTAGTTGACAAAAAAACCAATACAATTAAACTATTTGAGGAAGAAATTAGAAAAGAGTTAGAGCCTTTTACAGATATCCCAATAGTATTTATTTCTAGTTTAACAAAACAAAGAATTTTTAAGGCTATAGAGACTGGTATGGCTGTGTATAAAAATCGTTCTAAAAAAATTATTACTAGAAAGTTTAATGAATGTATGCTTCCGATAATAGAAAAAACTCCACCACCTGCATACAAAGGAAAATATGTTAAAATTAAATTTTGTACTCAACTTCCTTCTTCATTTCCTCAATTTGCATTTTTTTGTAACCTTCCTCAATATATAAAGGATCCATATAAGAGATTTATAGAAAATAAAATTAGAGAAATTTATGACTTTAATGGTGTACCTATTAGAATATTCTTCAGGAAAAAATAATTAAAGTTCGTTTTTAATATTTATTAAGTTTGCTTTAATTTTTTCTAATTTTTTAATCACTTCAAAGTTTTTATTTAAAGTTTTTAACTGATCTTTTGCACCATCAAGGGTGTAGCCTTTTTCTTTTACTAAGTGATGTATTGTTTGTAGTTTTTCAACGTCTATTGATGAATATCTTCTAGTTCCTTTCTTGTTTTTTTTTGGACTTAATTCTTCGAATTCTGTTTCCCAAAATCTTATAAGTGAAGCATTTACATTAAATGCTTTAGAAATTTCTCCTATGCTATAATATAATTTTTGAGGTAAATTAACATGCATTAATCTAAAGATTGATTTTCTTGGTTGGCTAGTCTGAGTAGGTCGTCAAATTCATCTGGTGTTAGATTTCCTAAAAAATAGTTAATTGGGTTAACTCTTTTTTTATCAATTTGAACTTCATAATGTAAGTGAGGGGCTTGAGATCTTCCAGTGCTTCCTACAAAACCAATTACATCACCTTTTTTTACTTTTTGACCTCTTTTCACGTTATACTTGTTTAAATGAGCGTATAATGTAACATATCCAAAGCCATGATCTATTCTAATATGTTTCCCATATCCAGTAGATCTTGAATCAGCTCTAACGATTTTTCCATCACTTGCCGCGTAAACAGGAGTTCCTCTTGGAGCTGTAAAATCCATTCCAGAATGCATTTTTCTAGATTTATTAAAGGGGTCATTTCTATAGCCATATCCAGAAGCCATTCTGGTTAAATCACCTTTTTTAATTGGCTGAATTGATGGAATAGCAGCCAATAGTTTTTCTTTCTCACTGGCAAGTCTTTCAATCTCATCAAGAGATTTTGATTGAATTACTATTTGTTTTGTAAGTATTTCAATCTTTTTAGTAGTTTCAATAACTAATTTAGAATTATCAAATCCTTCCAAATTTTCGTATCTGTTAACACCACCAAATCCAGCTTTTCTAACTTCACTGGGTATTGGATTGGTTTCAAATAAAACTCTATAAATATTATTATCTCTTTGTTCAATTTCGTTAAGAACAATATTAAGCTGATTTAGCTTTTTATTCATCAACTCAAACTGAAATTTATAATTTGATATTTCTCTAGCTTGAGAAAGTTCAGTAGGTGTATTAATTAAAGGAGATTTAAGTAGTACTAGTAAGGCCACAACTCCAAAGAAGGAAGATACTGTCAAAAATGTTAAAACATTTCTTAATTGCACTCCTTTACTTACTTTGATTTTTCTGTAAGAAAGTGTTTTTGTGTCGTAATAATATTTGGTCTTAAACATTAATTAATTTATACTAATTTTACGCTTAAATTACTTTATATAATATTAAGTAAATATATAAAATTGTTTTTTTTAATATCTATTACTAATTTAATAATTAATGAATTCTAATAAAGTTCGTTCTACGTTTCTCGATTTCTTCAAAAATAAACATCATAAAGTAGTTAAATCTGCTCCAATGGTTATTAAAAATGATCCTACGCTAATGTTTACAAATGCAGGGATGAATCAATTTAAAGATAACTTTTTAGGAAATTCAATTATTGAATATAGTAGGGTGGCAGACACTCAAAAATGCTTAAGAGTTTCAGGAAAACACAATGATTTAGAAGAAGTAGGTTTAGATACTTATCACCATACCATGTTTGAAATGCTAGGTAATTGGAGTTTTGGTGATTATTTCAAAGAGGAAGCTATTCAATGGGCTTGGGAGTTATTAACCAAAATTTACAAAATAGATAAAGAATCATTATATATTTCAATTTTTGAAGGTTCAAAAGAGGATAATACAAGTTTAGATCAAGATGCTCTTGATATTTGGTCTAAAATAGTTGAAAAAGACAAAATTATTTTTGGAAATAAAAAAGATAATTTTTGGGAAATGGGTGATGTTGGTCCTTGTGGACCATGTTCTGAAATTCATGTTGATATTCGCTCTGAAAAAGATAAATCTATTATTCCTGGAAAAGACTTAGTCAATAAAGATCATCCTGAGGTTATTGAAATTTGGAATTTAGTTTTTATTCAATTTAATAGAAAATCAAATGGAAGTTTAGAAAATCTTCCTTCCAAACACATAGATACTGGAATGGGATTTGAAAGACTATGTATGGTTTTACAAGGAGTTAAATCTAATTATGATACTGATGTATTCTCTCCTTTAATCAAAGAATTAGAAAACATTAGTAATGTAAAATATAGTTACTCTTCAAAAACAGATATTGCTTTCCGTGTTATTGTTGATCACTTAAGAGCAGTTGTTTTCTCTATTGCCGATGGTCAGCTACCTTCAAATAATGGCGCAGGTTACGTTATTAGAAGAATTTTAAGAAGAGGAGTAAGGTATGGATATACCTTTTTAAATATGAAAAGTCCATTTATCTATAAGCTTGTTGATACTCTGTCAAATCAGTATTCAACTGTTTTTCCAGAAATAGATTCTCAAATTGAAATTATTAAAAATGTTATAGAAAAAGAAGAGGATTCTTTTTTAAGAACTTTAAATAAAGGGATTATTAAGCTTGATGAAATAATATCTAAAAATAAATCAAACACAATTTCAGGCTCAAATGCTTTTGAATTATACGATACGTTTGGATTTCCAGTTGATTTAACTGCTCTTATCCTTAGAGAAAAAAACATGAACTATGATTCAAAAGAATTTGATAGTTTAATGCAAGACCAAAAAAACAGATCAAAAGCTGCTATAAATACTCAAAACCAAGAATGGATATCTTTATCTAATAATTTTCAACAGACTGAATTTTTAGGTTATGATAATTTATCAGCCGAGACCAAAATATCAATGTACAGAGAGTCTGTTACTAAAAAAGGTGATTCTGTTTTTCATTTAGTTTTTGAATCAACTCCATTCTATCCTCAAGGTGGAGGTCAGATTGGAGATTGTGGTTTTATACAAACTGTTGACAGCTCTAAATTTGAAATTATTAATACTGTCAAAGAAAATGACACAATAATTCATATTACTAAAGAACTTCCAAAAGATCTTAACTCAATTTTAAACGTTTCGGTTATTAAAAATCGAAGGCTTAATAGTTCATGTAATCATACATCTACACACTTACTACATCAAGCATTGAGACATGTTTTAGGCAATCACGTTCAGCAAAAAGGATCAATGGTCTCTGATAAATATTTACGATTTGATTTCTCACATTTTGAAAAATTAAGTGATAGTCAAATTAAAGAAGTTCAAAATTTTGTTAATCAAAAAATTGATGATCATTTAGATCTTGAAGAAAATAGATCTGCTGACTTCAATGAATGCATTAATAATGGAGTAATTGCTTTGTTTGGCGAAAAATATGGTGATAAGGTTAGATCTGTGAAATTTGGAAATTCATTTGAGCTGTGTGGTGGAACACATGTAAAAAACACTAGCATAATTAAGAACTTTATTATTAAATCTGAATCAGCGATATCAACAGGGATTAGAAGAATTGAAGCAATAAGTGGACATGTAGCAAAAGATTATTTAAATGAAAAAATAAAAATTTTAGATAATGTGAATTCTTTACTAAATAATGAAAAGGATGTATTAGCAGCTATTAAAAAACTTAAAAATCAGAATACTCGATTGGGTAAAAAAATTGATAATATTAGCGATGAATTATCAAAGTATTATTTGAAAGAAATTATAGATCAAACTCAAAACAAGAAATCATTCAATTTTTGCCTTCATGAACTTTCATGTTCACCAGATCTATTAAAGAATTTAGCTTTTAGTGCAGCAAAACAAATTGAAAATTTATTTTTAATACTAGTGTGTCAAAATGAGGATAAGGTTTATTTGACTTGTTATATTTCTAAAAACTTAGTTGATGATTCTAAAATGAATGCTAATAATACTGTTAGAAACTTAAGTCAGTTTATTGAGGGTTCAGGTGGAGGGCAACCTTTTTTTGCTAATGCTAGTGGAACTAAATTAAATGGAATCCCAAAATTAAAAGAGGAAGCAAATAAATTATTTTAATTATTTTATCTCAATTTCCGGAGGGTAGACATCTAAAATCTTAGTCACATAAGAACTTACTAATTCATCTCTATTTGTTCTTTTACTACTTGATAAAAAACCAGTCCCCTTACCTTGCCATATTAACTGTTTAGTCTTTGTGTCTATTAAGTCTATGTATAACGCACCTTGAGATGTTGAATATGCTACTTGTCTATGACCTCTTCCATAGTTTGGGTACCAACCTGTATAATATGGACTGTAAAAAGTATTATCTATGTATATATTTTCAGATGATTTAGTTGCTATGTTAATTAGAATATCAGGATTTTCGTCAATTGTCATTCCTTTATTTAACAATGTACTTTGTATTGACTTAAGAATTCTTTTTTTGTCAATATCTGAAATTTCAACTTTATCAATCCCAGACTTGTAGAATGCAAATGTTTTGTATTGTGAGAAATTAGCTTCAGAGTCGTAATCGGAAGCAACCTTAACAGATCCACAACCAACTAAGATTGTTAAAACAAAAAATAAGCTTGATAATAATTTAAAATTTTTCATAATATTAATTTATTAATTAAATGCAAGAATGATGCCTTGATTTTATTTAAATTTAGATTTTTTAAATGTCTCATCATAATTTTTATATTAAAAATGTCTTTTTTTAACACAATTAAAACAGAAAACATTTGTTTAGAATTTCAAAATTTAAATCATGATGTCAAAATTTACATGAAAAGAGAGGATTTAATTCATCCCATTATATCAGGAAATAAATTTCGAAAATTAAAATATAATCTTAAGGAATTAAAAAAAAATAAAAATTCACTATTAATTACTTTTGGAGGTGCCTTTTCAAATCATTTATTGGCAGTTGCTTATTTGGGGAAAATTGAAGGAATTAAAACTTTAGCAATAGTTAGAGGAGAAGAGCTCAAAGATTACAAACTAAACACAACTTTACAAAAATGTTGTGATTTTGGAATGAAATTTGAATTTGTCACAAGAGAAAAATACAGAGAACGAAATACTAATAAATATAATTATGAGCTACAAAATAAATTTAAAAATGCGTATATAGTCCCTGAGGGTGGAACAAATAGGCTCGGAGTTAAAGGCTGTGAGGAAATTTTATCCAAATATGATAAAGAATTTTTTGATGTAGTTTGTGTTCCTGTAGGTTCGGGAGGAACTTTTTCTGGCTTGATTAATTCTAGTTTAGAAAAACAAAAGATATTAGGGTTTTCTGCTTTAAATAATAGTAATATAAGTGAAGTAATTAATAAATTTGCAAAGAAAGATAATTGGAAATTGTTTGATGAAAGTTTTTTTGGTGGCTATGCAAAATTTAACAATGAATTAATAAATTTTATTAATAACTTCTATGAAAGACATAATATTAGGTTAGATTCTATTTATAATGCTAAAATGATTTTAAGGATAATAGATTTAATAAATAATAACAATTGGATTTTTGGAAAAAATATTTTAATTATAAATACTGGAGGAACTCAATCTGTAGTAGGAATTAACGAATTACTTAAAAAGAAAGGATGCGAAACCATAAATTATTAATATTAGTTTTTATTATTTTTTTTAACTCTTGTGGTGTAAAAAAAGTGTCATATCGTGATAACAGTCCTAAAAAAATTAAAAATAAATCTGTAAAATCCGTTAATCGTTTCTTTAATTCAATGACTAATGAACAAAGAACTCATTGGTATGTAAATACTTACTCAAAAATATCAATAGATGAAATGAAAAAATTTGGAATTCCAGCGAGTATTACCATGGCTCAGGGAATATTAGAATCCAATTCAGGAAAAGGAAGCCTTGCATTAAAATCTAATAATCATTTTGGAATAAAATGTCACAGTAAATGGAAAGGTAAAAAAGTTTATCATGATGACGATGAAAAAGGAGAATGTTTTAGAAAGTATAAGAATCCAGAAAAATCTTATAGGGATCACTCTTTGTTTTTAGAATCTAGAGATCGCTATAATTTTTTATTTAAATTAAATAAAAAGAATTATGTTAAGTGGGCTAAAGGATTAAAAAAAGCTGGATACGCAACTGATCCTAAATATGCAGATAAATTAATTTCAATTATTGAAAGGTATGAGCTATGGAAATTAGATGGTTCAAAAAAACCACTTAATAAGTCTAGAGAAAAAAAATTATCTAAAAAGCAGGAACAAATTCAGCCAGAAACAAAAGAAATGTATAATGTTAAAAAAGGAGATACTTTATATTCAATTTCTAAAAAATTTGATATTAGTGTCTCTGAACTTGTAGAATTAAATAATATTAAAAATAACAATTTAAGTATTGGTCAATCCTTAAAAGTAATTAAAAAATAATGTTGTATCAAAGAAGTAGTGTGCTTTTTAGTGAAGCAAAAAAATATATTCCAGGCGGAGTTAACTCTCCGGTGAGAGCTTTCAAGTCAGTAGGAGGGTCTCCTATTTTTGCATCAAAGGCTAATGGTGCTTATGTCTTTGACGAGGATGGAAATAAATATGTTGATTATATATCGTCTTGGGGTCCAATGATATTGGGACACGCACACCCTAAGGTTGTTAGAGCAATCTCAGAAACAGCTAAAAACGGAACTTCTTTTGGAATACCAACCACATTAGAAACGGACTTGGCTAAATTATCTTTATCAATGGTTCCAAGTATGCAAAAAATTAGATTTGTAAATTCGGGAACTGAGGCTTGCATGAGTGCAATTAGATTGGCGCGTGGATATACAAATAAAGAAAAAATAATTAAGTTTTCTGGATGTTATCATGGACACTCTGACTCTTTTTTGATTGAAGCGGGTAGTGGAGTCGTTACTTTTGGGACTCCAAATAGTCCTGGTGTTACAAAAGGGACCGCTAAGGATACATTAATTGCTCCTTACAATGATTTGAATTATGTAAAAACACTTTTTGAAAGTAATAAAAATGAGGTTGCAGCTATAATTATTGAACCTGTTGCCGGAAATATGGGTTGTGTTATTCCAAAAAAAGGATTTATTGAAGGATTGAGAAAATTATGTGATCAAAACGATTGTCTTTTAATTTTTGATGAAGTAATGACTGGTTTTAGACTTGCTGCGGGAGGTGCTCAAGAAATTCTAGGTATAAATGCAGATATAGTTACTTATGGAAAAGTAATTGGTGGAGGTCTCCCAGTTGGAGCTTTTTCATCTAGAGATGAAATAATGAATAAACTTTCACCCGAAGGATCGGTATACCAAGCAGGAACACTTAGTGGAAATCCATTAGCAATGTCTGCAGGATTAGCTACTTTATCTGAGTTAAAACTTAATGATGGTATTTATCAAAGTTTAGATGATAAATCATCTTATTTAGAAAAGGGAATGTATGAAGTGCTTGGGAAAACAACATTAGATTTTAAAATAAACCGTTTAGGATCCATGATTTCTCTACATTTTTGTTCAGAAGATGTAACGGATTTTAAATCATCTCAAAAAGGCAATAATGAAAAATTTAAAAAATATTTTCACGGAATGTTAAGGGAAGGTATTTATCTTCCCCCTAGTGCATTTGAAAGTTATTTTTTAAACGATGCACTTACTTACAATGATATAGACTTTACACTCGATGCTTTAAGAAATGTTTCAAAAACTCTTTAGATAGGCTTACCGACAAGTATTTTATTAATTTTTGCCATAGCCATATCCAAATGCATTTTAGTCATTTTATCAGATCTGTTTTTATGCTTTTTAATATCTTTTTTTAATTCTAACAACTGACCAATTGCAACAGTTCTTATATCAGACTGACTAACTTTTACAGATGTAACTCTTCCTCTTGCCCAAGACGGGATTGAACCCTGTTCTTCGTTCATGATATAACTAATTCTATCTAAGTATGCCAATTGTAAATTTCGTCTATATACATCAATTGTTTTGTGAGTGTAAAGTTCTTTCCAAATCCCCTCTTTTAAATCTGACATCATATCAATTAAAGTATATGCAGTTTTTCCGTTTATTGCTTCATTTTCAATTAGTCTTGCCATTTTGCCAAAATCCAGTATGCTATTAAGTGTTCTAGATTGAGTACTTCTGATTCTATTAGTAATTCCAGCAAATTCAATTTTATTAAGAATATTATTATCAATCATCCAACTTGGAGTTTCAAAAAGTTGATCATTTAAAAAGTTCATGCATTTTTTTTGGTGAGACTTTTTAACGTGGGTATAAACCGGACCTTCTTGATCATAAGTTTTATAATATTGGTATACTCCACCAATATTTGAGCTTACGTGTCCCATATAACGATTAAATTGTGAAAGTACTTGTCCATACATAGTTTGAAGGTCTGAATAATCTTTTCCGTCTTCAGAAGTCCATTTATTCAGGTTAGGAACAATTCTTTTTAAATTTAAAATTCCATATTCACTCGCTTTAACGGCATCGTCACCTAAATCTTCTGTTTGTGAACTTGGATCAATACCTGCACTACCAAATCTATGCATCAAGCTGTTCTCATTATCTCTTATCCATTTATCTAATGTTTTCTTTTCATCTTTTGCAGTTTTAGCATCTGGAATAGGTCTATAGCCCCATCTGACAGAATGTTTATCATATACTCCTATATCTGGCATAAGAGCAACACCTTTATCTTCAGGTTGGGCTATATAGTTAAATCTAGCATAGTCCATAATTGATGGCGCTGTACCATATTTTTTTGTAAAAGTTGCAGACCTTAGTGAATCTACTGGGTAAGCACTACTACTTCCCATATTGTGCGGTAAACCAATTGTATGTCCAACTTCATGAGCTGAGACAAACCTAATTAATCTTCCCATAACTTCATCATCAAAAGAAACTCCTCTTGCATCTTCATTTATAGCAGCAGTTTGAACAAAAAACCAATTTCTCAATAATGTCATTACATTATGGTACCAATTAATGTCCGATTCTAAAATTTCTCCAGATCGAGGATCGCTAACGTGTGGTCCATTAGCATTTGGAATAGGAGAGGCTAAGTATCTTACAACCGAATACCTTACATCTTCTGGGCTCCAGTCCGGATCTTCTTCTTTAGTTGGAGGATCTTTAGCAATAATTGCATTTTTGAATCCAGCTTCTTCAAATGCTATTTGCCAATCTTCAATACCTTGTTTTAAATATTTTCTCCATTTAACAGGTGTAGCTCTATCGATGTAGTATACAATTTGTTTTTTTGGAATAACTAACTCTCCATTTTTAAACTTTTCTAAATCTTCATCTTTAACTTCTAATCTCCATCTATCTAAATATTTTAAAGATTTACTTTCTTGCACATCTAGTCCGTAATCAACCTGACTTCTTGCAAACCATCCCACTCTTTGATCAAAATACCTTCTTTTCATTGGAACTTTAGGTAATAATATCATTGAATTATTGATTTCAAGTGATATAGTCCCAGTACTTGAGTTTGAAGGTGGTGATGAGGAATTATATGTTTTTACATGTCTTGATTCTATATTTTCAGGGTAACTTTTTATAGACTCAATAAAAGATTTTTTAGAATTTAAACTGGATATTTTATAACCTTTTCTTCTGCTTTGAGGAAATCCTAACGGTTTTACATCTTCACTAAATAGTTTTGTAACTTCAATAAGTGTTGAAGTAGAATCTATTCCTTTACTTTCTATTTTAAAACTGTACAAAATAGGTTCAAAATTTGAATTTAGAACAGCTTCATTAACTGGAAGTGAATCTGAAGCTACAACGTTATGCGAAACTACTCTTAACAATATTTTATTATCTTTTTTCTGCCACCTTAGAACTTGTGTATTTTGTTTTCCTCCCCCAAAACCAAGACCAGATGCAGTTTTAGCTATCCTTGTAACCATCAACATTTCTCTTCCAAAAAGAGTGTCATTTATTTCGTAATAATATTTTTCTTTGACTTTATGAATGTCAAATAAGCCTTTGTCGGTAATTGCTTCTTTAGTAATTATTTCTTCAAAAGTTTTTTCTTTTTTAGGCTTTTTGGTGTCTTCTTTGGTACTAGGTTTCTGAGCAGCAAGATTTAAAGGTAATAGAAGACAAAATAGAAATGTGAAAATATTGTTTTTAAACATAATTATTAATTTTAACAATTTTGAATATATTAAATATATCTTATTATTAATGAGAAATATTTTACTTTTTTAAGTTTTTTAAGAATTAATTAAATAAAGATTCTTTTAGAATGTTTTTTAAAGATTAATCAATTAATTCAATGAGTATGGAATCCTCAACTTTTTTTACTACAACAAGTTTATTTTTTTTCAAACTTTTTATTGCTTTATCCCACTTTTTATTCGATAATCCAGATTCAGTTTTTATTTCAACTAGTTTATTAGAAGAGTTGTTTTTAAGAATCTTTAAAACTTTTTTTTCTTCTTCACTTAGTGCAATATTTTTTTTCTCGGGCTTCATTTGAGGAAAGAATAGTACTTCTTGAATAGAAACGTTATTAGTAAATAGCATGACTAATCTATCAATTCCAATTCCAATTCCCGATGTTGGAGGCATTCCGTATTCAAGAGCTCTAATAAAATCATTGTCTATAAACATAGCTTCATCATCTCCTTTTTCTGAAAGTTTTAATTGTTCTTCAAATCTTTCTAATTGATCAATTGGATCATTTAATTCTGAATAAGCATTAGCAAGTTCTTTACCATTAACAAAGAGTTCAAATCTTTCAGTTAAATCTGAATTATCTCTATGTTCTTTAGTTAGTGGACTCATTTCCTTTGGATAGTCAGTAATAAAAGTAGGTTGTATATAATTGTGCTCACATTTTTCACCAAAAATTTCATCTATCAGCTTTCCTTTTCCCATTGTATTGTCTACCTCAATATTAAGTTTTTTAGCTGTTTCAAAAAGTTGATTTTCGTTCATTTTTGAAATATCTGTTCCAGTATGTTCTTTTATTGAGTCAATAATACTTATACGTTTAAAGGGTGCTTTAAAATTAATTTTTTCATCATTTAGATTTACAATAGTTGAACCATTTACATCAATGGCAATTTTTTCTAATAATGACTCCGTCATTTCCATCATCCAATAATAATCTTTATATGCAACATATAATTCGACCATTGTAAATTCTGGATTATGTGTTCTGTCCATTCCTTCATTTCTGAAAGCCTTAGCAAATTCATATACACCGTCAAACCCACCTACAATTAATCTCTTTAAATAAAGTTCATTAGCAATTCTAAGATACAGCGGAATGTTTAACGCATTATGATGAGAAACAAACGGTCTAGCCGATGCTCCACCAGGTATTGGTTGAAGAATTGGAGTCTCCACCTCTAAATATTCATTATTATTAAAAAAAGAGCGTATAACATTTATAATTTTCGTTCTTTTTATAAATGTTTCTTTGACCTCAGGGTTAACAATTAAGTCTACATAACGTTGTCTGTATCTTAATTCTGGATCTGAAAATTCATCGTAAGTATTACCTTCTGAATCTGTTTTAGGCAGGGGAATTGGTTTAATAGATTTTGATAATAATTTAAAATTCTTAACAAGAATTGTTTTTTGACCA
This sequence comes from uncultured Bacteroidota bacterium, assembly GCA_902510655.1. Classification (GTDB taxonomy): domain Bacteria; phylum Bacteroidota; class Bacteroidia; order Flavobacteriales; family Flavobacteriaceae; genus MAG-121220-bin8. Next base: position 25,839 of record CABXBY010000012.1, read on the forward strand.
ACTTGCGTAGTAAATAATTCACCTTCAATTCCAATTATATCTCCAAAGTCAAGAAGTTTTTTATAAACTTCGTTATACATGCTTTTATCTTCTCCAGTACAAATTTCATCTCTGTTAAAATAAACTTGAATTTTACCTTTATTATCTTGTATTTCTGCAAAACTAGCCTTTCCTTGTATTCTTCTAGACATTAATCTTCCAGCAATTGAGACTTTTTTATTTTCCTTATAATTTGAAATGATTTCCAAAGAATTAGTATTTATTGGAAACAATGCTGCTGGAAATGGGTCAATTCCCATTTCTTTAAGCTTATTTAATTTTTCTCTTCTAATTTGCTCTTGCTCGGATAGCATATATTTTTTTTTTCAAATATAATCAATCAATTTCAAAGGAAGGTTTGTATTTCATTCTTCATTTAATTAATATATTTACATTGCCAATCTAATATTATATTTTTGAGTTTTTGGAGAGTAATTTTATCGATTTTATTTCCTCCTTTTTCTGTTTTAGATAAAGGATGCGGATCAATTATTATAGTTTTTATTTTAACGTTATGTGGATGGGTTCCAGGTGTCATAGCTGCTTTAGTTATTGTAAATAACCCCAAAAATTAATTTATTATGAATAAGCAAATTATCGTTCACGATTTGGGATTAGTGGATTATCAGGACGCTTTAGATTATCAAATACGATTATTTAACCAAATTATACACACAAAACTTGAAAACAGAAAAAAAAATACTGAAATAGAAACTGAAAATCATTTAATTTTTGTGGAACATCCTAATGTTTACACACTTGGTAAAAGTGGCGATATTAGTAATCTATTGTTAAACAAAAATGAATTGGATGATAAGAAGATTCAATTTTTTAACACAAATAGAGGAGGTGATATAACTTGTCATGGTCCAGGCCAAATTGTATGTTATCCTATACTAGATTTAGATAATTTCTTTACTGATATCCATAAATATTTAAGATTTTTAGAAGAAACAATAATTAGGACTTTAAATGATTTTGGAATAGTATCTGCTAGAAGTCAAAATGAAACTGGAGTTTGGATAGATTCAGATTTAGTTTTCTCTAGAAAAATATGTGCGATGGGTGTGAAGGCTAGTCGTTGGGTAACAATGCACGGTTTAGCTCTTAATGTAAATAATGATCTAAGCTATTTTGAAAATATTATTCCGTGTGGAATTTCAAATAAATCTGTAACATCAATATATAAGGAGACAGGAATGGATATTAGTTTAAACCAAGTCAAAAAAATAATAACTAAACATTTTATTGAAATATTTTCTGCTGAATTAGTAGAGGGAATAAACTAGTATCTCGTCACTTTCACCAATAGAAGTAATATATTTTCTTGAGCTTTTATCTTCAAACAAATCAATTTTACTAGAACCAAACACTGGAAAATTCGGAATTAAATTTGAATTAGAGTCAAAAAGATATATTAGTTTTTGATCAATGTCTGTTAGGGAAATATTATCTATTAGTTTATTTTTAAAAATTAAGGGTTTAGTGTAATTAGCAAATTTTAATTCACTTACTTTTCCATTAATTGTTAATATATTTTCGCTAATATGAGCAAAATTATTTTTATCTCCACTAAATAGATATTTACTTTCAGATGGTAATGGTTTTTTGGTAACCTCTCCTTTAGTATTGATTTTTACAACATTATTTTTAGCATCAATAGTGGTAAATGAATTTTGATTTAAAAATATTTCATTTTCTATATTAATAAGATCATTTTTAATTCTAATATTACCTCTTCTATCAGTAATTTTAAGTTTGTTATTAGAGTTAAATATTAAATAATCTTTTTTACCAATTCTAAAATGTTTTGGATTATTTTTTTGAATTCCTTTAATATTTTTCTTGTTAAATCCTTTAACATTCTTCATTTTGGAATCTAATATTTTAATTTCATTATCAAATAATAAGAATCTGTAGTTTTTTAATTTATCGTAATCAAAGACAGTCAAGCCTAAATTATTTTTATTTTTTATTTTTTTAACCTGATTTCCATTTTTATCAATTATTTGAAAATCACTTTCTGTATTGAAAGCATATTGTAATCTGCCATTTTTGTAAAGATCAATTTGTTGAACTTCTCCAATAATTTTAGATCCTATATTCTCTTTCCAAATTAATTTCCCATCAAGAGATATTAGGTATAATATATTATTTATATCCTGTGTTATTATTTCTTTTTTCTTTGTAACATAGTTCGTGACAAATTTGGGAGTTAAGTTTATTGGGTAATCAGTTTTAAAACTATAATCTAAGTTTATACCATTTTTTTTATTTTGTTCAACTGACTTTGTAACACTAAATGAATTGTAAATTATATTATCATCTAATCTGGCGTGATTAATCAAGTACGGATATTTTTCATTTGAAATATTTAATGATTCTAAAGTCTTTAGTTTCGAATTTTTTAAATTATAAATTTTTAAATAATTGCTTTTTTCCGGAATATCTTCGAAAGATTGACTAAACTTTTTTTCATTTTCTATAGTAGAAGAGTTTGAAATATTTATAATTATTTTTTCAAGACTTTTTTTAGTTTTACTAATCACTAGTTTATTTTCAATAATACTAGCATAATTTTGTTTTAATTTATAATTAATAAATTTCAAATGCTGGTAATCAATAATTTGATTTCTTAATTTATGTATTTGAATATCTCTGTAGCTATAATTATTCTCACTATTCTTCAAAATCTCATTATTTAAGAATAATTTATCTTCAAAATTAACTAGTATTATTGAATCGAGTTTATTTTTTAAGAGTCCAAATTCATTAATTTCAAATAAAATAGAGTCCTTTTTAAATTCATTTATTTTTTTTATTGATTCGTTTTTTTCAAAATTTTCTAGGTATTTATAATAGTTAAAACCAATTCTTTGAAAATCAGAAAAGTTATTCGGAATTATATTAGTAAAATTACTTTTACTTGGTTTTATTCCATTTAAAAAAGATATTTTTTTTGGAACTGAATCATTTTGAAAAGCTAAACCATTTAAGGTTAGTCCAATTTGATTTAAATCAATATCGTATTGAATCCAATTTGATAATTTATCAATATTAAATAAACTAAAAAGTTCTTTATTATCAACATAAGTTTTAAAATCATCAGAGATGAAAAGTGCAATTTTTGAATTTGAAATATTGTATAGTTTTTTTAAATCGCTATCCTTTTCTTTAAAAATATGATTTGATTTCCGTATGGAATTTTCTACAAGTAATTTACTTTCAGATTCAATGGTAACATTGTTTTTTTTGGTTACGAATTTATATTTTTTTTCAGTTCCAATTTTTTTAATAATCGAACCATCATATAAGATTGAATCAATTATTTTTTCAAAGTCATTATTTTTATTCTCTGAACTCGTGAAGTAAATCGGAACAATACTTTTCTTGCCTATTTTGTGATAGCTGATTAGAATTTCATCTTTTCCATAATTTTTCAAAACCGAATCAATTTTTATATTAATAAGATTATTAAAATTTTGATTAAATTTTTCAGAACTAATACTTGAATCATATTTTACAAGTATTAATGGATTAGTTGGAACTAGGTCTATTAAACTATTATATTTCTTTTCATTTTGACATCCAATAAATATTAATGTCATTAGTAAGAATATTTTCTTTTTCATATAAATCGTGTAGCAAAAGTAATGAACAATTTTTTTTAATTTATAACAACTTAAATTTTTTTCTGTGATGTGTAGTTATTCCATATTTTGATATGGCTGATCTATGTTGTTTAGTTGGATAACCTTTGTTTTTATTCCATTGATACAATGGAAATTTTTTCGATAGTGAAATCATTAATTCATCCCTTGATGTTTTAGCAAGTATTGAGGCAGCTGCTATATTCATGTACTTTGTATCACCTTTTATTATACATTTAAATGGTATTTCATTTTCAGTATTAAATTTATTGCCATCAACAATTACAAATTCAGGAACGACTTTTAAATTTTCAATAGCTGTATTCATTGCTAAAATTGAAGCATTTAAAATATTAATTTTTTCAATTATTTGAACAGGTATATGAACTATTGAATAATCTATTGCCTTTTCAATAATTATTTTTTTTAAGTCATTTCTTTTTGATTCCGATAGTTTTTTTGAATCATTTAATTCGATATTTCTAAAGTCTTTAGGTAATATTACTGCCGCCGCTGTAACTGGACCAGCTAAAC